>JBCBMN010000053.1:0-18365 GCA_039822745.1 Pseudomonadota bacterium
GCCCTGAGGAAGTCACCGATATGCAGCGCAGCGTGAAGGGCGAGGTGATCTCTTCAACCTTTGACGAACCGGCCAATCGCCACGTCCAGGTCGCCGAGATGGTGATCGAAAAGGCGAAGCGTCTGGTGGAACACAAGAATGACGTTGTGATTCTGCTCGATTCGATCACGCGGCTTGGTCGCGCCTACAACACCGTTGTGCCGAGTTCGGGCAAGGTTCTGACCGGCGGCGTCGATGCGAACGCGCTTCAGCGGCCCAAGCGCTTCTTTGGTGCTGCTCGCAATATCGAAGAGGGGGGGTCGCTCTCCATCATCGCCACCGCGCTGATTGATACCGGCAGCCGCATGGACGAAGTTATCTTTGAAGAGTTCAAGGGCACCGGCAACTCGGAGATCGTGCTTGACCGCAAGGTCTCCGACAAGCGCATCTTCCCCGCTCTGGATGTCGGCAAGTCCGGCACGCGCAAGGAAGAGCTGCTCGTGGAGAAGGACAAGCTCTCCAAAATGTGGGTCCTGCGTCGCATCCTAATGCAGATGGGCACCGTAGATGCGATGGAGTTCTTGCTGGATAAAATGAAGGATTCCAAGACGAACGAGGATTTCTTCGATACCATGAACCAGTAAGTAGCGGGGATCAGGGGAGGGCCCGCAGACCGTGATAAGCCAGTATCTGTACATTAGCACCGCACCGAGCCTGTCGCGAGAAGAGGTCGATGCGATCCTTACAGCGAGCCAGCGCAACAACCCTTCGCGCGATATTACCGGTTTGCTGCTGTATAATGGACGCAACTTCCTCCAGCTCCTGGAAGGGGAGGAATCAGAGCTGGTCGCTCTGATGTTGACGATCAGCCATGATCCGCGCCACACCGGCATCTCGATGATTGACCGCAAGCTGGTTGATGAACGGGTCTGTCCGAACTGGGCGATGAAGCGGATCCCGATCGCGGATGGCGTGGATAAGCGCAGAGAGGCAATCCAGGCTGAGCTTCCTGTCGAGTTGGATGCTCAGACGCGCAAGATCATCACCAATTTCGTAGTTTTGAACTAGCGCGGCGTCGGTTTGAAACGCGTGATCGAAAGCATTGCGGGTCAGGCCGCCATTGCTTTGACGCGCTTATGGTCCCAAGTGTCGGGGAACAGACATTGTGGGAGGGCCCTAGACCATGAAGATCAGCATTGAGGTGGATTGCACACCCGAAGAAGCGCGCAGCTTCATGGGGCTGCCGGATGTGAGCAAGGCCAATTCGGTGTATGTCGATACCGTGTCCAAAGCGATGAAGGGCGCCACCAACCCTGATCAACTGAAGCAATATGCCGAAACGCTGGCTCCCATGGGTCAGATGGGTCTGAAACTGTTTCAGAGCTTTGTCGAAGGCGGAATGCGCGGTTCAACCGGATCGGGCGGGTCGGCCAATTCGGACGACAAGGATGAGCGCGAAGACTAACGCTCGACTGCGATGGGCCTTACCTCTCAGGAAACAATAAAGCCGTGACAGCTCGCGATACGATAGTGGCGCTTTCAAGCGGCGCTCCGCCTGCAGCGATCGGGGTTATCCGAGTGAGTGGGCCGGATGCCGAGCTGGCGGTTCGATCCTTAACGGGTCGTTTGCCGGAGCCTCGCAAGGCTAGTCTGGCATTGCTTTCGGATACCGATGGCCGCGCTTTAGATGAAGCACTCGTTCTGTGGTTCCCGGGTGAACGCTCGGCGACGGGGGAGGATTTGGCCGAGTTTCATTGTCACGGAGGGCGTGCGGTTGTCAGCGCGGTGGAGCAATCGCTCAAGTCGCTTCCCGGCCTGAGATCAGCCGAGCCTGGAGAATTCACTCGCCGCGCTTTTGCAAACGGCCGGATTGATCTCGCCGAAGCGGAGGGATTGGGAGACCTCCTTTCAGCAGAAACTGAGCTTCAACGCGCCGCTGCTTTGGCAGGAGTTATGGGGGTGCTCTCGGGTAAGGTGGCGGAGTGGCGTGATGCCGTGCTGCGGTTGAGTGCTCAGGTTGAGGCGGCGCTAGATTTCTCTGACGAGGATGATGTCGATGAATTGCCCGAAGGTTTCACGTGGAACATCGGCCAATTGGCAGAGCAACTCCAAACCTGGCTTGATCGACCTCGCTCCGAGAAGTTGGGAGAGGGCTTTCGGGTTGCTCTTGCAGGGCCACCCAATGCAGGCAAGTCCACCTTGTTTAACGCTCTGGTAGAGAGTGAAGCTGCGATAACATCGGACATTGCCGGCACTACGCGCGATGCGATCGAGCGCAATGTGGCGATTGGCGGAGTACCTTTCAGCTTCGTCGATACGGCCGGTCTTCGCGATCAGAGCCAAGATGCAATCGAGCGGATTGGCATTGATCGCGCACGTCAGGAATTGGAGCGAGCCGACGTGATCTTGTGGCTAGGTGGTGAAGGAGAAGGTCCCGATGGGTCTTGGGAAGTTGCGGCGCGCTCGGACGCTCCCGATTTCGTTGGAAAGTCGGATGACAGTTTCACTCTTTCGGCGCGCACTCTTGATGGAGTGACCGATCTGAAATCAGCGCTTGCCGCTGAGGCTCGCCGGGCGATGCCCAAGCCGGGCGAAATCGCGCTCAATTCTCGCCAGCATGACATTCTCTCGCAGGCGCTTGCGTCGATGCAACAGGCGGCTTCTATGCGGGACCTCCTGCTGATTCGAGAAGAGCTGCGCCGTGTCCGCCTTTCCTTTGATCAATTGATTGGCAGGGCGACGACCGAGGACATGTTGGATTCGCTGTTCGGGCGCTTTTGCATCGGGAAATAGGGTTAGGCGAGGTTTGCGCTCCATGTTCCACGTGAAACTTCTTTGACCGGCTGCGCGCAAATCCCTATCTGAGCCGACATGCAGCAATTCGATGTCCTTGTTATCGGCGGTGGTCACGCCGGTGTTGAAGCCGCCTGTGCTTCGGCGCGTATGGGTGCGTGCACGGCGCTTATCAGTTTTGATCTCAACGCCGTTGGCGCGATGAGCTGCAATCCGGCGATTGGTGGCTTAGGCAAGGGCCATCTTGTGCGCGAAGTTGATGCACTCGATGGCGTGCTTGGCCGCGCTGCCGATGCGGGGGCAATCCATTACCGGATGCTCAATCGGTCTAAGGGCAGCGCAGTGTGGGGGCCGCGCGTCCAGGCGGATCGCACGCGGTTCAAGGCTGAAGTGCAGCAAATCGTTCGCGATCAGGCGAACCTTACATTGGTAGAGGGTGAGGCAGCCAGTCTGATCCTGCAAAATGGTCGCGTCGCCGGATTGTATCTGGCTGGCGGACAAGCACTCGAAGCCTCGCGCGTTATCCTTTGTACCGGGACATTCTTGGGCGGTGTGCTGTTCCGCGGCGAAGAGCGCTTTGAAGGCGGCCGTATCGGAGAGAATGCCGCGACCCGATTGGCAGAGCAGTTGCGGTCTGCCGACTTTCCGATGGCCCGGTTGAAGACGGGTACGCCTCCAAGGCTCGATGGCCGTACGATTGACTGGGCTTCGCTACCCGAGCAGCCCTCTGATGATGACGATTGGACGATGTCTGACCTGAGTTCGGGCCGCGTAAATCCTCAGGTGTTTTGCGCGATTACCCGCACAACCAAGGTCTCACACGATGTGATTCGGGCCAATCTGCACCGCTCACCGCTCTTCTCGGGCGCGATCGATGCCGCTGGTCCACGCTATTGTCCGTCAATCGAGGACAAAATCCACCGCTTTGGCGACCGGGACGGGCACCAGGTTTTCCTTGAGCCTGAAGGTCTCGACACGCATTTGGTCTATCCCAACGGGATCAGCACCTCACTGCCGGTCGATGTGCAGCATGAAATGGTCCGTTCGATGCCGGGTCTTGAGCAGGTGGAGATAGTCGAGCCGGGTTATGCGGTGGAGTATGACCATATTGATCCACGCGCTCTGACGCCCGATCTGCAGGTTCGCGCCATTCCCGGGCTTTATTGCGCGGGCCAGATCAACGGGACCACTGGCTATGAGGAGGCGGCGGCACAGGGCTTGGTCGCAGGGCTCGCTGCGGCGGCTTTAGTCTTGGGCAAGGAACCCCCGAAACTGGATCGTGCGAATTCCTATATCGCTGTCATGGTCGATGACCTGACGCTACAGGGAGTGAGTGAGCCTTATCGCATGCTGACATCGCGCGCCGAGTACCGCCTGCGTCTGCGCGCCAATAACGCACAGACTCGCCTGACGGCTTTGGGTATCGAGGCGGGTTGTGTGGGTGAAGAGCGCCGCCAGTGGTTTGAAACCCGCGAGCAGCGTCGAGCCAGGTTCGCGGAAATGTTTGATCGTGAGGTAGCGGCCAAGGACTTGGCTGATCACGGCCTCAACGTGCGTCGCGACGGTGGGCTTAAACCGCTGTCCGAATGGCTGCGGCATGATGGTGTCGACCTCGATGCGCTTCGGCCATGGTTTGGCGATGATCTTCGTCAGGATCCCGGCCTCGCTGAGGAGATGGCGGAAGATGCAGCCTATGCTCCCTACCTGGCGCGGCAAGATGCCGAACTACAGGATCTGCGTGCGAGCGAGGGCCTGAAGCTGGCTGCGGACTTCCCGTACGCCCAAATCCCCGGGCTCTCCAATGAGATGGTCGAAAAGCTGAGCGCGGCTTCTCCAACAACGCTTGCTGCGGCGGGCCGGGTCCCGGGGGTGACACCAGCAGCACTCGCAGCCCTTCTTGTCCATGCACGGCGACTGCAGGCTGCTGCGGCCAGCCAACCTCAAGAAGCAGCATGAGTGCATTCGACAACCCTAAAGACGCGGTTCTGCAGGATGAGGTTACGGCCAAGACCTATGTGAGCCGTTGGGCTGACGAGGTCGCTATGGAGCGTCTGGAGCGGTTTGCCGCTTTGATTCTGGAAGAGAACAAGCGCCAGAACCTCATCAGCAAACCATCAGAGCAGCACTTATGGCTTCGCCACTTTGCCGACAGCGCTCAATTGCTGGAATATGTTCCACGTGAAACACTGCTCGATAGCAATTTGGGACCATGGCTCGATCTCGGGACGGGGGCGGGGTTCCCGGGTTTGGTAATTGCTGCGCTCAGGCCAAATGTCCCTGTTGTTCTGGTGGAATCTCGTACGCGCCGTGTGGAGTTCCTCCAAAGCTGCGCAAGCACTTTGGGTTTAACCAAGTGTCGTGTCATTGGAGAGCGTCTAGAGCGAATTGACCCGTTCCCTGCGCGTGTCATTTCGGCACGCGCTTTTGCACCCTTGGAAAAACTCCTCCGTTTATCCGCACCCTTCTCCACAAAGGCTACGCGCTACGTCTTGCCCAAGGGGCGCTCCGCAGCGCAAGAATTGAGCACGCAAACAAAATCGATTCGAAACATGTTCCACGTGGAACAATCATTGACCGATCGCGAGGCAGGCATCATCCTTAGTCGGTAAAGCCCGCGATCAGCGCCCGATTCACGGTTCGTTAGGCGCTTAGAGGTCGGAAAAAGGCGGAGAAAGCCATGCTGACTATTGCAATTGCCAATCAGAAGGGTGGGGTGGGTAAGACCACGACCGCCATCAATGTCGCCACCGCCATGGCCGCCACGGGCTGGCGCACTTTGCTTGTTGACCTCGACCCACAGGGCAATGCTTCAACCGGTCTGGGTGTTGAAGCGAGCGATCGTGAGCTTTCAAGCTACGATCTGCTGGTTGATGATATTCCACTGGCGGATACGATCGTAGAGACCACAATTCCCGGTCTGGATGTCGTCCCTGCCACGGTCGACCTGAGTGGTGCAGAGGTTGAGCTTGTTTCTGCTGAAGAGCGTACAGCGCGCCTTCGCAACGCGCTCACCAATCATGGTGGGCATGACATCTGCTTTATCGACTGTCCGCCTTCCCTGGGCCTCCTCACGCTCAACGCACTGTGCGCGGCTGATACGCTGCTGGTGCCGCTGCAATGCGAGTTCTTTGCACTCGAAGGTCTCAGTCAGCTTCTCCAGACTGTTGAGTTGGTTCAGCAGCGCTTCAATCCGTCGCTCGACATCATTGGTGTGGCGCTGACCATGTATGATCGCCGCAACCGTCTGACCGATCAGGTATCGGATGACGTGCGCGATTGCCTGGGCAAGCTGGTGTTTGAAACGGTCATTCCGCGCAACGTCCGGCTTTCCGAAGCGCCCAGCCACGGCCTGCCAGCCTTGGTCTATGATCATGGTTGTAGTGGCAGCCGAGCCTATATCTCGCTTGCGCGCGAATTGATTGGCCGCTTCCCGCCTGAAAGGCAGGCAGCATGAGCAAGAACACTGATCCCATTCGTTTTTCGGTCCCACAGCGCAGCGTTGCCGACCGCAAGGGCAAGAAAAAACTCGGCAAAGGGCTTGGCGCCCTGATGGGCGAAGTCCAGCGCGAAGAACCATTGGTACAGAACGCAGCGCCAGCGGCCGATGGAACCTCTGCCCCAGTGGCGGAGTCGCAGGCAAGCGACTCTCCGCTCAAGTCGCTCAGCATTGCCGCGATCGAGCCACTGCCGGGCAACCCCCGCAAGCATTTTGACGAAGATGCGCTCGAAGAGCTTGCTGCATCTATCGCGACGCGCGGCGTGATCCAGCCCATCATTGTGCGTCCTATGCCGAAGGGGAAATACCAGCTGGTCGCCGGCGAGCGCCGCTGGCGGGCTGCGCAAAAGGCGCAATTGCATGAGATCCCCGCCCTGGTGCGCGAACTCAGCGAGCGTGAAGTCATGGCGCTGGCTTTGATCGAGAACCTTCAGCGCGAAGACCTTAACCCTGTTGAAGAAGCGCGGGCTTATCAAAGGCTCGCGGACGAAGAGGGGATGACGCAGGCGGAAATCGCTCGCATGGTTGAAAAGTCGCGCAGCCATGTCGCTAATATTCAGCGCCTGCTTGGTTTGCCGGGCGCGGTGCTTGATCTGGTCGAAGCGGGCAAGCTTTCCATGGGCCATGCACGCGCCTTGATTGGTCAGGATGATGCGGCCGCTCTGGCTCAACGCGCAGTGAACGACAATCTCTCGGTTCGCGAGATCGAGAAGCTTGTGCGCAAGCTGGCCAAGAGCGTTGTCGAGACAAGCGGGCAGAGCAGCGCCAAACCGGCGGCAAGTTCAG
This sequence comes from Pseudomonadota bacterium, assembly GCA_039822745.1. Lineage (GTDB taxonomy): Bacteria > Pseudomonadota > Alphaproteobacteria > Sphingomonadales > Sphingomonadaceae > Erythrobacter. The sequence continues at coordinate 7,055 of JBCBMN010000053.1, forward strand.
GCAATGCGGACATTGAGGCGGTTCAGACCCACCTGGAAGAGTTTCTTGGCCTGCCGGTGCGGATCAAAGCCGATCCAGACCCGCGATCTGGCCAGATCACGATCCGGTACAAGACTCTCGATCAGCTTGATCTGGTTTGCCAGCGTCTGACGGGTGGTGAAATCTAAGGTGCGCGCCGCCACCCTTGCGGCCGGCCTATCTGAAGTCCTCACCCAGCAAAGCCATGGGCGCTTTCAGGCCTAACTGATTGATATTCTGGATTTCGATGCCGGGATGCGCATTGACTTCAATGATCAATGGTCCTTCGTTGACATCCAGAACGATGTCAGAGCCGCTATAGCCGAGGCCGACGGCGGGCCCGCACTTTCCGGCGAGCTCCAGAACCCTGTCCCAGCCCGGAATCTCAAACCCGATCAGATTGACCCCGGTATCAGGGTGATGGGTAATTGGCTCTCCTTTGACCAAGGCGCGGGTGATCCTACCTGTTTCGAGCGAAACCCCGGCACCGATGGCACGTTGGTGCAAATTGGCTTTCCCGTCGGATTCATTGGTCGGCAGGCGCACCATGGCCATAAGCGGCTCATCATGCAGGCAGATGACCCGCAAATCGGGCAGGCCTTCGGGTACAAGATCGGCAAGGGCAGGATCGGCGATAATCAGCGGCTCAATCAACGCAGCGTCCTCGCTTGCGGAATCGCCCGAAAACCCACCTTCGACGACCTTCTGAATGTGGTGCGTGACATCCTCTTCGCTGAGCGGTGTGCCTGAGCCCTTGTACCATGTATCCCCTTCGCGCCTGACAGCGAGAAGGATGCCGTCGCCCTGAGAGCCTCGTGCAGGTTTGATCGCCCAAGCCTCGGGCATATCGCGGGTCGGCTTGAAGTTGGCTAGCGACTGATAGTCTTCAATCACAGCCACGGTTCCTGTGCAGGCTATTCCTGCCGATTCCAGTGCCACCTTGGCGGCAACCTTGTCGCGTGCCCGCTCGATGGCTGTGCGGGGATTGTACTTTGCAATCAGCGCGTTGCGCATATTGATCCCGAGAATTTCCTCCATCGGGTTGGCCGGATCAGGGAAAATCGCCTCGGGATCAGGCCCCGGTTTGAATGTGCTGCGAAAATAGGAGAACACGTCAGACGTCCTCTGCTGACTTGATAATCCAGGCATTGTGCTTGGGAGGTCGCCCAGATGCGCCAATGCGAGGCGCAAACTGTGCCTCGCTATTGGGAGCTGAGCTATTGCGAGCCGGGCTATTGGGTTCTTGCAGATCGTCGGCGCGGCGCATGGGTTGTGGGACACGTCTGCGCGTCTTGGGTTTCAGATCCTCGTGAGAATCGATGACCCAGATGCCTTCAAGCGGTGGCGGTTCGGGGATCATTTCATAGGGCGGTGGTGGTGGAGGGGGCTCCAGCTCCAGCTCATATTGGTCCGGGTTTGCCGGATTGCGCGCAATGCGCCTCCGCTCAAGCCAGATTGGCGCGAAACGGCCAATCTCCGTGAGGCGCAAGCCCCGATATCGCCCGAGGATGGCAATGGCGATACCGGTTAGTGCGGGCATGAGCAGAGGCGACGCTTCGATCATCGCCAGCGCCAGGTTCGAAACCATGACGAACTGGATGACGATCGAAATCATGAATGTGTTGAAGGCGAGGCGGGCGGCTTCGTAGGCTCCGTCTTTCTCCCACTGCCTCCACCAGCGCTCAACCACGAGGGCGCAGACGACAACGGGAAAGGCATCAACCTGAAGCTGGGTGTCGAGGATGATCTGCAGTGCGACAAGGACAAGCACAATCAATGAGATAAGGGTGCCCAGGAAACCAACGCGCGTCATCCGCAGCCTCAGCAGGGCCGGGGCGACAATCATCCCCACCAATACCGAAGAGGCGAGAACGATAGGCCCCATAATCGGCCCGATCTGAAGGAAAGCGAGGGCCACCAGCATTGGCGTAAACAGCCCAAACGCCTTCAAGCCGATAAAGCTGCGAGCCAGCACGACAAGAAACGCACCCATCGGCAAAACCATGAGCAAATTGCCTGGCTTAAGACCCCAAATCGCCTCGGAAGTTGCGGTATTCCCGAAGGAAGAGGGCATTGAAAAGAAGCTTCCGGTGTTCATGAAGCCGAGCAACACGAGCACCAGCAGGACAAAACCTACCGCAAGACCAAGATAGAACGGGCGCTTAACCTGTGGGGTAGCGCGCTCTCTGATCCTCTTGATCGTTGAAAACAGTCTAGAAAACATATCCGACCGAGAAGGTCAGCCGGTAGCCTTCGCGCTGTCTGGTCGCGAGGTTGCTGTCAGACAGAATGTACTTGGCTTCGGCCTCTACACGCAGCTTACCAGGCCACCAGTGTGCTTCGACTTCTGGCACCACAAGTTCATCATGGCGCCTGTTCCCGTCTTCGGTCAGCCGCCCGTCAAAGCGTGTCGACAGATATTCGAGCGCTGGCCGTACGCGAAAGTCGCGAGTAACGGGCTGTGTGTAAGAGATTTTTGCAGATTGGCGAGAGTAACCCCTTCGCGGGTCATCAGAATCGATCGATTCCGCTCGCATGTCGAATGTGGCGTAGTTGTAGCGCCCAAAGCGATGCCGATATTGCGCATCCACTCTGGGGCCTCGGCCCGTTGTTTGCCCCCCTGTTCCTTGGTCATACTCGCGTTCGCGCCACGTCCCGCGCACGCGCACCCGATGCGCACGCTTGGGCTCGAAAGTCACTCTGGCTGAGCCTTGAATCTCGTCAGTGTCCGAGCTTTCAGCGCTAACCAGGTCATCATAATATCGGACACGGGCCTGGATCTCGAAGTCTTCGCTGACCTCCTGATTGATCTCAGCCGTGATCCGGTCCCGGCTGGTGTCAGAGCGATCTTCGTCCAGCCTGAACGCCTCGATCCGGTCGGCTTCAATCCTGATCCTTGTGTTGTCATCTTCAATGGTAAGCGCGACTTGTCCGCGGACCGTAAATGCATCGCCGTTTAGGACGAATTCTTCGTCTCGCGTCGCTGATTCCGCGGCAACCGCCCCCAATTCGACACGTGCGCTTGGCTCGAGCTTCCAATCGGACTCGATCAGCGGCAAATCCTGAGCAAGAACAGCGCTTGGCGCGCTCGCCAACACACCCACGCATAGCGCAAAACCAGCAGCGGTCAGCTGCCTGAGAAGAGTGCCAAATTGTGCCATCTCCGTCTGAATACGCAGAAGGTGTTTATAAATTCCTTACCATACCCATCAACCACGATGGAAAGGCGGAGTTCCGCCCGATTCCCCGACAATCGAAAGGATGTCCCGCTTCGTTCAGGCACGCAAGTTAACAGGCAATCAGGTTGCGCCGCGCAACTTTCCCGATCCGGTCGTTCGAATGGCATTGAGGAGGGCGCAAAGTCCCCGCCCACCCGCTGTTGCAAGGCCCGAAGCCCGGCAAAGAACCCCTCAGATCATCAGTTCTTGATCATCTTTTGACTGGGCGCGGGCGCATAGACCGGTGCCGGGGCTTGCTTGATCAGCTTTGGCGAAGGGACTGGCTGCGGAACAGGTGCCGGAGCGGGGGGGATGGTGCGAGCCGCGCCCGGCACCTCGACAAGTTCCTCGCGAACGGTCTCCCGCACGATCACGCGTTGCTGTTGATAGGTCGTGACAGGCACCATCACCATGGTTTGTTGCTGCTGGTAATAGGTGGGAGCCGGCGCGTAGCTATAGCCGTAATTGTAGCCAGGATAATAGGCGGCAGGTGGGGGCGCCTGAACCGGCGGGGCTGCAACCGGGATAGAGCGGCTGGCATAGCGGACACCATGCTCGGCATGTTGCTGAAGATAGGCATCGAGCACGCCCTCACAATCGTAGGCGACCTCATCGTCGTCATCGCCACCGATCAGGCTTCCAATCGCCAACCCGGCGAGAGCACCAACACCCCCGCCAATCAGCGCTCCACCCAGAGCATCACCCGCTGCCGCGAGTTCATGACCAGCAATGCCGCCTCCGACAGCACCGATCAGCGCGCCGATAATGCCGCTCTTCTCATCATCACTGCGACCCGCCGTGCGGCGCTCGCATTCTGCAATCCATTGCTCCCGATCCAGCACCATCGGAGCGTATGCAGGCGCCGGGTAAGCGGCCGGCGCATATGTCGTGTGATACTGAACCTGCGGTGCGGGCGCTGCTGGTTGCACGGTCTGGTAATAGGTCGTCTCAACTGGCGCGCTTGACGTTATGGTGCGCGTGCGAGTGATGGTTTCTACGCCATCACCATCAACCGTCGTGTACACTGTCTCCTTGGTCACCGGCATGCTCTGATATTCGGCCGGCAGCGTGCGCACTTCCGTTTCAGTCATCGGGACAGCCACGGGAGCAGGGGCCACCACTGGAACCGACGCCTCACCCACTGGCGGGAGCTCCGGGAGCGAGGGAAGCGCTCCGTCGTCCTGCGCGGCTGCGGGCAATGTCAGGGCAAGAGCCGCAATTCCGGTAGCAGCGCGAAGAGTGGTGCGAATGGTGAGCATGCGAATTCCCCAGTGCAAAGCGGCGCGACTCGCCGCCTCTCGGTAAGACTATGGTTAGTCTTTGGTTTACCATCAGGCTTCGCAGCGGGCCAAGCGAGCCAATCCCACTGTCTCGTTTCGGGGCGAAAGCGTGTGGGGAGGTTATTGCGCGCTCAGATCCGCTCGCTCATGATGCTCGCCAGCTTCTCAACGCCGCGCGCATCGTCTTGCGCAAAGCGCCCAGGGTTTGGGCTGTCGAGGTCTATGACGGCGATAACTTGCCCCTCGCGAAGGATTGGCACGACCAATTCCGACTGGCTGGCGGCATCGCAGGCGATGTGGCCGGGGAAGGTGTGGACGTCTTCGACCAGCTGGGTTTTGCCACTCTCCGCAGCCACGCCGCACACGCCTGCGCCGATCGGAATGCGAATGCAGGCGGGGCGCCCCACAAATGGCCCCAGGACCAATTCTGTGACGTCACCGCTTTTCGCGGGCCCAATGCGGTAGAAGCCAGCCCAATTCAGATCCGGCAAAAACTCCCAGAGCAATGACGCCACATTGGCCATATTGGCCATTCCATCAGGTTCGTCACCGGTCAGCGCTTCGGCGGCATCGCAAAGCTGCCGATAGAGCTCTTTGGGCTCAGTCCCGGCAGCGGGTTTGAAGTCATACATAAGTTCGTCCTGTCGCAGATTATCATTGCCGCGCGATCAGATGTTGTTTCAAAGGCGCGCCTATCTTATCGGTCCCTCCTATGGGAATTCTTCGCAAACTCGCAATCGCTTTGGTCGTCATCCTGATTTTGGTTGGCGGCTTTCTGTTTCTCGCCGGTCGAGGCGACACCGCCGGGCTTTCGGTCGATGAAGTGGCCGGGACCGACCCGACGCTTGAAGCACCCGACCCCGAATCGCTGCCGACCGTCCAGGTGGCAAAGCCGGTGGGCTGGGAAGATGGTGAGGCGCCGACGACTGCGGAGGGGCTGACCGTCAATCGCTTTGCCGAAGGGCTCGATCACCCCCGCATTCTCTACGCGCTTCCCAATGGCGATGTGCTGGTGACGCTCACCCGCGCACCGGCCAAAGACGAAAACGCCGATGAGGGCGGGTTCGGTGCCATGATTGAAGCCATGGTGGCCGAGTACCTGTTTGAGCAAGCGGGCGCCGCTGGCGAATCCCCGAACAAAATCGTGTTGCTGCGCGATGCGGACGGCGATGGTGTTGCCGAAATTCGCCAGACGATCCTGAGCGAAGGCCTCGATTCGCCATCAGGGATGAGCTGGCTCGACAACAAGCTTTATGTCGCCAACCACAACGCGGTTCTGGCGTTTGACTATGAGCTTGGCGCTGATGCCGTGACGTCTGAGCCAGAAAAGCTGATGGACCTCCCTCCGGGCGGTGGCCACTGGATGCGCAATATGGAAATCCACCCTGATGGTGATCGTTTCTATGTCGCGGTCGGATCGGTCAGCAATGTTGGCGAAAAGGGGATGGAGATCGAAGAAGGCCGTGCTGCCATTTGGGAGTACACTTTCGAAAGTGGTGCAGCGCGTCCTTATGGTGTCGGCATGCGCAACCCCAACGGGATTGATTTCAGCCCTTGGTCTGGTGAGCTTTGGACAACGGTGAATGAGCGCGACATGCTCGGATCAGACCTTGTGCCCGATTACCTCACCAACGTTCCGATCGGCGCGCAATATGGTTGGCCGTGGCTGTATTACGGGGACAATATTGATCGCCGGGTCGAAGCGCCCATGCCCAAGTTCCTGATAGAATACACCCGCAACCCGGTTTACGCGATGGGCCCGCATGTCGCAGCACTTGGCCTTGTCTTTACCAAGGAAGGCCACCGCATGGGCGGAGACATGGCAAGCGGCGCTTTCGTGGCGCGCCACGGCTCATGGAACCGCAAGCCGCCTTCGGGTTACGACGTGGTCTATGTGGCTTTCGACGAACTCGGCACGCCGGTGGGCAAGCCAGTGCCGGTGCTCGACGGGTTCCTGAAGGAAGATGGCACAACGCGCGGCCGCCCGACTTGGGTGGAGTGGGCGTCTGACGGTTCGCTTTTGGTCTCAGACGACACGGCTGGCATTATCTGGCGCACGCTCGCGCCCGAGGCTGAGGCTGGTGCCGGGATCAAGCGGCTCGAAGGCGAAGTCCTCGCGCCGCTCAAAGAGTTGCGCGATCCGCGTGCGAGCTTTGAAGAAGACTATCTGCGTCAGCAATCAGGCAACTGATCGCTCTTAAAGCGACAGGCCCGCGCGTCCTGCCAGTTCGGTAGCGAACTGATGCGCGGTGCGGCCTGACCGATTGCCGCGCTCAATCGCCCAGGCGAGCGCTTCTTCCTCATCCACCGAAAGCCCGATCGGATCGGTGTAGGCGCGAAGGATCTCCAGATAGGTCTCGCGGTCGCATGGGTGGAAGCCGAGCCTCAGGCCAAAGCGATCCGCCAGCGCCAGCGTATCATCGCGCGCATCACGCGGATGCAGAGCCTCCTCTTCGCCGCTGTCGCGCTCAACAATGGCCCGGCGGTTCGATGTAACCACTATGCGCACATGCGGCGGACGTGCCACCACGCCGCCATCGAGCAGGCTTCGCAAAGCGAGCATGTCCTGTTGCTGGTCAGAGCCAAACCCGAGATCATCGATGAAAATCACGAAGGCGCGCGATTGCTCTCCCAATTCGGTCAATAACTCAGGCACACTCCATAAGGCACCGTGGGCTATCTGTATCAGTGCGATGTCGGACGGCTGCTCACGCTGAATATCGGCGATGGCCGCGCGGATGAGAGCAGACTTACCCATGCCGCGCGCGCCCCACAAAAGCGTGTCATGCGCCGCTGACCCGCTTTCAAGCCGCGCGAAATTAGCGCGCAGCGCTGCCTTTTGCTCATCAATGCCGCGCAAAGTGCCAAACGGCACGGCCTCAAGCGGATCGACGGCCGACGCTCGCTCTCCATCCCAGAAATAGGCCGGTGCGTTGGTCCAATCCTGCGGCGGTGCGACAGGCGGGGCGAGGCGCTCAAGAGCAGCGGCAATCCGCTCAAACAAGTCACGCCGCCCCGTCATGGCCAATCAGCCCGCCAGCTTCTCAGCCGGGAGCGAGTAGAGCAGGTCAGCACCGCCCATTGCCCCAGCCTTCTGGCCAAGCGCTTCGGGTACAATCCGATCCAGGAAGAAACGCACAGTCACAGGCTTTGTCTCGGCCAGCGAAGGCGCGGCACCTGCCGCCACGGCTTCGCCTTGTTTCATCAGCTGCCAACCGGCGACAGCGACCGCGGCCATCGTGCAGAACGGGACGCTTCCGGCAAGGCGATCATCAAGGCTCGCCTCGTCGCGCATCCAGCGTGCAATGCCGACGCATTCGGTTGCGAGCGCGGCGAGAGTGGGTTCGCCAGCGGCATCGCGCACAATGTCTTCGAACAAAGTGACCATCGCCTCGCCGCCATCAAGGCCCAGCTTGCGAGTCACAAGATCGGCGGCCTGAATGCCATTGGTGCCTTCATAGATCGGAGCGATCCGCGAATCGCGCCAATGCTGGGCTGCGCCGGTTTCTTCGACAAAGCCCATTCCGCCATGGATCTGAATGCCGATGCCGGACACCTCGACACCCATATCGGTGCCCCATGCCTTAAGCAGCGGCACCAGTATCTCAGCCCGCGATCCGGCGGCTTCGTCGCCAATCGTTCCGCGATCGACCTGACCCGCACAGAAATAGAGCAAAGCGCGCACGCCTTCGGTCAGAGCTTTCATCCGCATCAGCATGCGGCGCACGTCCGGATGCTCGATGATCGGGACCGAGCTTTTGTCCGGCGAACCGGCGCGGGCCGACTGCACGCGGTCCATTGCGTAATACATCGCCTGCTGAGTGGCGCGCTCTGCGATCTGGTTGCCCTGGTTGCCGACATTGATGCGCGCATTGTTCATCATCGTGAACATCGCCATCAATCCGCGGTTCTCCTGACCGACCAGCTCACCGATGCATTCGCCATTATCGCCATAGGACATCACGCAGGTCGGCGAGGCGTTGATGCCCAGCTTATGCTCAAGGCTGACACAACGCAGATCGTTGCGATTGCCGAGCGAGCCGTCGTCGTTGACATGATATTTGGGCACGACAAAAAGCGAGATCCCGCGCGAGCCCTCAGGCGCATCCGGCAGCCGGGCGAGGACGAGGTGGATGATGTTTTCCGCCAGATCGTGCTCACCCCAGGTGATGTAAATTTTCTGACCCGTGATCTTGTACTTGCCAGCATGCTCGCCGCTCTCGATCGGTTCCGCGGTCGAGCGCAGCGCGCCCACGTCAGAACCAGCGGCCGGCTCGGTCAGGTTCATCGTGCCGGACCATTTGCCGCTTACCAGATCAGGCAGGTACTTTGCCTGCTGATCCTTGCTACCGTGATGCTCCAACGCTTCAATCGCGCCGACCGAAAGCATCGGGAGCAGATTGAACGCCATGTTCGCGGCGCCCAGATTCTCCAGCACATTGCAAGACAGCGTGAAGGGCAGGCCCTGTCCGCCAAAATCAATCGAGCTCGCAATCGAATTCCAGCCCTGCTCGACATAGGCTTCGTATGCTTCCTTGAACCCGTCGGGCAGGCGGACCACGCCGTTTTCCAGCTTTGCGCCTTCAAGGTCTCCCACCCGGTTCAGAGGAGCAAATTCACCCGCCGCGAATTGCCCCACGCCTTCGACGATGGCTTCCACCAGATCGGGTTCAGCATGGGCGAACTTCTCCGATTTCGCGATCTCCTCGATCCCGGCATTGACGCGGATGGCAAGCAATTGGTCCTGAGTGGGGGGAGTGTACGGTGTCACGATTTTTCGATCCCTGCAAAATGTCTGGAGGTGGAGCAATCAGATACGCAGCGCTCTTGGCTCTGGTTGCCTTTGGGTCTAGCGCGCGTTCCATTACAACGGACAAGGCATGAGCGGCAAGATCGTAACACAAGTGCTTGAGCCAAAACCTCAGGCGATTTCAAGCGCGGCAGACATTCTGCGCGCGGGTGGTCTGGTCGCGGTGCCGACAGAGACGGTTTACGGCCTCGCAGCCCGAGCCGACGATGCGAATGCCGTAGCGAAGATCTATGCGGCTAAGGGGCGGCCGGACTTCAACCCGCTGATTGTTCATGTGAGCGGTTTGGAGCAGGCACAGCGAATTGCTGAATTTCCTGATGCGGCATTGGAGATGGCAGAGCGCGCGTGGCCCGGCCCGCTAACCCTGGTGCTTCCAAAGCGCGCGAATGCCGTCTTGGCACCTGCGGTGACGGCTGGTCTTCCCACGGTCGCAATCCGGGTGCCGACCCATCCGATCATGCGCGCTTTGCTCGATGCAGTCGATTTTCCACTGGCCGCGCCCTCCGCCAATCGCAGCGGTTTTATCAGCCCAACGACGGCGCAGCATGTCTTGACGTCATTGGAAGGTCGCGTCGATCTGGTTCTCGATGCTGGCCCGACGCAGGCAGGCGTGGAATCAACGATTGCTGCTTTACGAGCTGACGGCGTTTGGGAGGAGTTGAGGCCTGGCCCTGTTGATCTGCCCAATAGCCGCACCGCTGGCAGCGACACAATCGAGGCCCCCGGCCAACTCGCCAGCCATTATGCACCGGGCAAGCCCGTTCGTCTTGACGCCACCAAAGTTGCGCCAGACGAATTTTTCATCACCTTTGGCAAGGTTGCGGGCGACTTCAATCTCTCGCCATCCGCGAATTTGGACGAAGCCGCCGCGCGCCTTTATGATGGACTGCACCACGGCGCAGCTTCTCAAAAGCCGCGCATTGCGGTTGCACCTATGCCTGAAGTGGGTGTTGGTCGCGCAATCAATGACAGATTGCGCCGTGCCGCTATGCCAAAGACCTAGTCTTCGGCTTCAGCGCCTTCCAGTTCGTCATCCCTGGGAGGATACATTTCTTTCTTGAGCTCTTCGATGTCGGCCTGAATCAATTTGGCCTTGTCGCAATTGCGCCGATCCCCTTCGCGGCAGCGCTTCAGCTCTTTCTCGTATTTCTTCTCGAGTTTCTCGAGCTCTTCTTCGCGCTTGCGGATTTCGCGTCCGCGGTTTTCATCCGCTTCGGATTGGCTGGTTGTCACAGCATCGACTGCGCTGCTTGCCACCTTTACGGGAGCTGTGACGACATTCACCGCTGTGCGCGCGGCGCATCCTGATACGGCGAGGCTGGCGAACAGGGCGATGAGGGGGGATGAGAAACGCATAAACGTCTTCTCGCGCCTCCCCCCTGGCAAGGCAAGGCCCTGTTGCGCTGGATGCGAATTATTCTGCCACGCCCTGTCGCGTTTCTGCTGTTGGGGCCTCGGCTGAAGCGGGGGCCGGTTTGCAAGTTACCGTGCCCGAACCAAGCGCGCTCGATTTGCAGGTCGCTGAACCGGTGACGGTTACATCACCCGAACCTGCAATGGATGCTTCAACCGTTCCGTCCGATGCCAATTCGATATCGCCCGATCCTGCAATTGAAATATCAGCGCTGTCCGCCTTGAGTTCTCCAAAGTTGATCCCGCCCGATCCGGCGATGCTGATCTCCAGCGTCTTGGCTGTACCGGCGCCGCTGAGCGAGCCAGAGCCTGCAATGCTGATATCGAGATCGTCCGACGCAACTTCGGCAATCTTCACTTCGCCTGATCCTGCGATCGAAATCTCCGCATCGCTGGCAAGCGTTTCTGTTTGGATATCGCCGCTGCCGGCGAGCGATACGCTGCGAGGCGCAGGCATGGTCACACGGATGATCGCCTTGCCGCGTGAATCGCCCCAATCGCTTCAAGCGCAAGGGCGATTCGCTGGCGATCGGTCGGGAAAGCGATTGGGGCGATTCACGCGGCAAGGCGAT
>JBCBMN010000054.1:0-17891 GCA_039822745.1 Pseudomonadota bacterium
CGCAAGGCACAATGATTGAGACTAGTCCTGCGGCCAATGCCTTGATGGCGGAGATTGCAACGCGGCTGAAAAACCAGGGCGGCGCTGCGCTGATCATTGATTATGGCCCGCTCGAAGCGCGCTCTGGCTCCACACTGCAAGCCTTGAAAAGCCACAAGCATGTCGATCCGCTCTCGCATCCGGGCGAGGCTGACATCACCGCTCACGTCGATTTCGAGCGGCTCAGCCAGGTGGCTGAGGAAAGCGGCGCGGAGGTCATGGGGCTGCAAATGCAGGGTGAGTGGCTCCACCAGATGGGGATCGAGACTCGCCACGAAGCGCTTAAGCGCAAGGACCCCGACAAGGTCGATGTCATCCAGCGCCAATATGATCGGCTGGTGCGCGATGATCAGATGGGCACCTTGTTCAAGGTCCTGGGCGTGTGCGGTCGGCGCTGGCCCATCGGATTTGGCTTCGACTGAGCACGGTAGCGGTATCCTCGAATGCGCTGTAACTTCGCGCGAGCGCGGAGCGAATATTCCAATAATACCGCCTCAAAACGCTCCACCGGGAGAACTGCCTTGACTGCCCGTTATGCTCTTGTCGCCGCCGTTCTTTCCGCTGCAATCGCCGCTCTCCCCACCACCGCTCATGCTGCTGATCCGATTGCCGGGCGCTGGGTGACCCAGGACAAGGATGCAGTGGTCACTATCGGCAAATGCGGGGCAACCACTTGCGGGAAGATATCCAAGTTCCTCGTGCCTCCACCCGACGGGCCCGATCAGCGCGACATCTACAATCCCGACCCCGAAAAGCAGAAGCGCCGCCTGATGGGCCTTCCCGTGCTGACCAGTTTCAAGGAGGAAGACAGCCTGTGGCGCGGACGGGTCTATGATCCCAAGTCGGGCAAGAGCTACCGCTCTGTCATCCGGCGCAAAGGCCCCAATGTCCTGGAGGTGAAGGGCTGCATCAGCTTCTTCTGCCTGACCGAAACCTGGACCAAAGCCAAGTAGCGGCGCGTCAGATTACGTCACTCTTCAATCGTGGCAGCCAGCTCTCTCGCTGCCTGCTTCGGGGAGAGTTTGAACTCATCCTCGCGATCAACGGAGAAATTGGCCTTGCGCATGGCCTCTGGCGTAATCGTCCCGATCAAGGGCTGGAGCGCGGCAATAAGCTCCTCATTCCCAGCAATGCGTGGGCTGAGCATCAGCATCGCATCATAGGAGGGCAAGGCCTCTTGCGGATCTTCAAGGAGGAAATAGGTGTCTGCCGCCAGCCTGCCATCGGTGCTGTAGGCGCTGATGGCATCGGCCTCTCCTGAACGCAGCGCGTTGAACATAAAGGTGGGAGAGAAATTGCGCGTGTTGCGAAATTCAATCCCGTATGTGTCGCGCACCGAAATCCATTCGGGCCGCTCGAAGAACTCCGGATCGCCGCCCACGGTCAATTGCGGAGCGACCCGCGCGATATCCTCAAGCGAGGTGATGCCCAATTCGGCGGCGCGATCCCGCCGCATGGCAAAGGCATACGCGTTCTCGAAACCAAGCTTTCCCACAACGTTGATCCCGGTGTTTTCACGTTCCCAATCGACAATCGTCTGAAACACCACATCACGGCCCGGATTGTCACGCCGGCCCAATTCATTGGTCCAGACGGTGCCGGTGTAGTCGACGGATATGTCCACGCTGGATGCGGCGACCGATCCGTGCAGAACCCCTGAGCCAAGGCCGGTCCGGCTGACCACTTCAAATCCCGCTTCGCGCAAACGATCAGCGATCAGTTCGGACAGAATATAGCTTTCGGAAAATTGCTTCGACCCGATGATAACCGGCCCGATATCGCCTTCCTCGCGTTCTTCTGCGAACAGATCATCGCCAAACTGAAACAGCAAAGCGGCGATCACGCCAAGTGTGACCGCACTAAGACCTGCGCCATATTGCCAGCGCTTTCTCAGCGCCAAGCCGCGCTCAATCACGCCCAAAAGCGCATCGACCGCCAAAGCCAAGGCTGCGCTTGCAAAGCAACCTGCCAGTACAAGGTTCCAGTTCTGCGTCTGCAATCCCGCAAAGATCGGATCGCCAAGGCTGGGCTGGCCGATTGTGGTGGACAGCGTGGCCGCGCCAATGGTCCAGACGCTCGCTGTGCGAATGCCCGCCATGATGAAGGGCGCGGACAAAGGCGCCTCGACCAGCGTCATTTTTTGCCAGCTTGTCATGCCCACGCCGTCTGCCGCTTCGAGCACACCGGGATCGAGATTGACCTGCGCGGTCACCGCATTGCGCAGGATCGGCAGCAGCGCATAAAGCGCCAGCGCGAGCAGCGCGGGCAAAAAGCCAAGCGTGGGTAGGCCTTCGCCAAACACCGCGCGCAAGGACAGCAGGATAGGGAAGAACAACGCGAGCAGCGCCAGCGCCGGGATGGTCTGCACAAGGCTGGCAAAACCCAAGGCGATGCGCGCGACATTCTGCGAACGCGCAGCCCATACAGCCAGCGGAAGAGCGACCAAAATCCCGAGGCCAATCGCGCTCGCCGACAGCACAATATGCGCGGTCAGTTTATCGCCAAGCGAGAACAGCGTTTCCCAGAAGCCCATCATGCGCCTGCCCCTTTGGCAAGCGCCTTGGCAGCGATGCTTTCTTCCATGGCTGCGAGTTTTTCGGCCTGATCGCGCGGCACAGCAACAAGGCTTTGCGCGACCTCTCCGCCATTGCCCGCAAGCAGCGAGCGCGGGGTTTCATCGGCGACCAGATGGCCTTTATCCATCACCATCACGCGGTCTGCCAGCAGCAGCGCTTCGGCCATGTCGTGCGTCACCATGACGGTGGTGAGGCCCAGTTCCTCGTGCAGCTCGCGCACGCGCTCTCCCAAAGCATCGCGGGTAACGGGATCGAGCGCGCCGAAGGGTTCATCCATCAAGAGCAATTCCGGGTCGCCCGCCAAAGCGCGCGCGACGCCGACACGCTGCCGCTGACCGCCGGAAAGTTCGTCGGGCATGCGGCTTGCCATTTCTGGGTCCAGTTCAACGAGGCTCAGCAGTTCGGCAATGCGTTCGGGCGCAAGCTTCTCGCCGGTCAGGCGCGGGCCGATGGCAATGTTCTCACCAACGCGGAAATGCGGGAACAGGCCGATGCCCTGAAACACATAGCCGACCCTGCGGCGCAAGCGTGAGGGTTTGAGCGTGGTGACATCCTCGCCGCCGAACAGGACGCGGCCTGCCGAAGGTTCCACCAGTGTGTTGACCATTTTGAGCAGCGTCGACTTGCCCGAACCCGACGCGCCAACCAGTGCGACAAACGATCCCTTCGCGATGCTGCATGTGACCCCGCCAACCGCGATGACTTCGCCGCCTTTGGCACTCGGATCGCCATAGCGTCGCTCTGCCGCTTCGAATTGCAGCAGCGCTTCGGCCTCGATCGGCTCGCCCCCGTTTGATTTGTCGATTGAGATTGTATCAGCCCCCGCGCGGTTCCATTTCGGTCCCAGCTTCACCCTCAGCCTCTTCCTCCGGCTGAGGCGGCGGCGTGTATGTGATGCGCTTCACTTCGATGGCATAGCCGTCTTCGTTGGTGGCGCGCATCTCACCATTGAGGCCCGGCGATCCGTGTTCCCAGCACGCTCCTTTGCCTTGATCGGGCGCAAAGCACAGCCTGCCAGAGGTGTTCTGCTCCCAGGAGCCTGCGAACACAATCTCTCCATCGCGTATATCGCGATAGCGGCCATCGGGATCGAGAAACGTGGTATAGACCGCGCCATCCGTACTGACAGAGAGCCATGCAGTTTGTGCGATGACGAGGCTTTCAGCCGACAATTCGCCTGATGAGGTGGCCACACCTGCATCCTCACCCGAAGGCAATCCGCTGGGATCGGCCCCGCTCTCCCCTGAGCAGGCGGGCAGTAAGAGCATGGCAAGAGCGCTTACGATTGCCCGATATCGGAATTTCCAATGCATTGTGCTGTGCAGCCTAGAGCGCACAATGCTCTGAGCCAAGGGCTTCGATTGGATTTGTGCCGTCAGGCTTCGAGCCGGGCCAGCGGCAGGGTAATAACCGCGCGCAGGCCTTCGCGCAGCCAGCTCTGCTCCATCGTCCCGCCCAGTTGATGCGTGATCGCCATTGTCATCAGGCGTGATCCGAAGCCTTCATCCTTGGGAGGTTCGGTCGCCGGACCGCCGCTCTCCTGCCAGGTGATCGCAGCATTCTCCCCGGACCGCTCAACGTTGATCGCGACGCAGCCCTGCATTGTGCTGAGCGCGCCATACTTGGCTGAATTGGTCGCCATTTCGTGGAACACCAGCGCCAGCGGGGTGGCGGCGCGCACGCCAAATTGCACCGCATCGCCTGTAATCACCGCCGCTTGGCTGCCTGGCAAGCCATAGGGCGCCATCAGCACCATCAACAGCCCCTTGAGATCCTCCGCCTTGATCCTGTCCAGTTGCAGCGCGAATTCCTGCGCACGCGACAGCGCCTGAATGTTGTCGGACAGGATCTTGGCAAAGGCTTCATGCGTCGCATCCCCGCGCGCATGCAGTGAGATCAGCCCGATAATGACCGAGAAGATATTCTTGATCCGGTGCGCCAGCTCGCCCGCCAGCATTTCGCGTTCCTGCAGAGCTTTGCGGGCATCGTCGATATCGGTGAGCGTGCCAAACCAGCGCGCGGTTTCGGGATCGTCGGTTGAGGGAACCGCGCGGCTCAGAACCCAGCGATATGATCCATCGGCGTGAAGCATTTGCCATTCATCCTCAAACGGCGCAGCGCGCTGGACTGCGTCGATGAATTTGGCGCGCGTCTTTTCAAACTGGTCTGGATGAACAGCGGCTCGCCAATCCTCAACATGGCGCGGCGTGGGCAGTCCGGTCACCTTGCGCCAGCGCGCATTGATGTAATCGAACTGCGCGCCGGGTCCGGCGGACCATGCAATGTCCGGCACCGAATCGATCATGAATTGCAGTCGGTCTGCGCTGGAACGGATCGCAGCGGTGACTTCGGTGGCCTGACGATGCGCCAGCAGCCTGCGCTTGACCGCATCGGCCAGCACCAAAAGCCCCTCGCGTTGCAGCGCGCTGAGCCCCTCGGGCCGCGCAATAGTGTCGGTCACGCACAAAGCGCCCAGCGGCGCGCCTTCGGAAGAGATCAAGGGAGCACCGGCATAGAAGCGCAAATGCCGTTCGCTCGTCACCGATGTGAATTCGGCAAATCGCGCATCCTTGCTGGCATCGGGCACGGTCAGCACCTCGCCTGTCAACATGGCATGCGAGCACAGGCTGGTGGAACGCGCGGTCTCGGTCACCGCCACGCCTTCGCTTGCAAGGAAGATCTGGCGTTCGGCTTCAACCAGGCTCACCGCGCCTGTCGGCGTCCCGCACAGATGCGCAGCAAACTTCGCAAGCCGTGCCAGCTCCGCATCGCCAAACAGCTCTGAAATCGAATAACTTGCCAGCGTGACCAGCCGTTCTTCCTCATCGCACAAATGCGGTGCGGGGTCGGTGCTGTTGGGCCAGGGGCTCGGCTCTGAAAAGGTCACAACGGGGTCTTGGGCCTCCCTTGCGCGCTGCCTTACAGGATGCGGGCCTTGGGTCAAAACAAAGCACGAGCGGCGTTGGCCTTTGCTTCTCACATTGCTAACATGCGCAACATATGAATAGAGCAATGGCTGGCCTTGCCGAGGCGCATTTGCGGCCAGATGGGATGAGAGAGACGACATGAGAGCCACCCCCGATTTCGACTTCCAGCTGGGTGAAGCCGCTGAAATGATCCGCGACACCACCGCGCGCTTTGCTGATGAGCAGATCATGCCCGTCGCCAACCGGATTGACCGCGAAGACTATTTCCCGCGCGCTGAGCTGTGGCAGCAAATGGGTGAGCTTGGCCTGCACGGCATCACCGTTGCCGAAGAGGATGGCGGGCTGGGGTTGGGCTATCTGGAGCATGTCATCGCGGTCGAGGAAGTCAGCCGTGCGAGCGCTTCGCTGGGCCTGTCCTATGGCGCGCATTCAAACCTGTGCATCAACCAGATCCGCCGCTGGGGCAATGAAGAGCAAAAGGCGAAATACCTGCCCGGCCTGATCTCTGGCGAGCATGTCGGCAGCCTTGCCATGAGCGAGGCGGGCGCGGGTTCGGACGTGGTATCGATGAAATTGAAGGCAGACGCGGTGCAGGGCGGCTATGTGCTCAACGGCACCAAGTTCTGGATCACCAACGCGCCCGAAGCCGACACTCTGGTCGTCTACGCCAAAACCGATGGCAGCGCCGGATCGCGCGGCATCACGGCATTTCTGATCGAGAAAGACATGCCCGGTTTCTCCATCGGCCAGAAAATCGAGAAGGTCGGGATGAAAGGCTCACCCACGGCTGAACTGGTGTTTGAAGACTGCGAAGTGCCGGACGAAAACGTCATGGGCCCGGTCAATGGCGGCGTGGGCGTGCTCATGAGCGGGCTCGATTATGAGCGCGTTGTGCTCGCCGGATTGCAGCTCGGGATCATGCAGGCGTGCCTCGACACGGTCATCCCCTATCTGCGCGAACGTAAGCAGTTCGGCAAACCCATCGGCTCTTTCCAGATCATGCAGGCCAAGGTGGCGGACATGTATGTCGCCCTGCAATCGGCGCGCGCTTACACCTATGCGGTGGCGAAGGCTTGCGATGCGGGCCAGACGACGCGGTTCGATGCAGCCGGCGTGATTCTGCTGGCGAGCGAAAACGCCTTCCGCGTGGCCGCCGAAAGCGTCCAAGCGCTGGGCGGCGCAGGCTACACGCTCGACTGGCCGGTGGAGAGGTATATGAGGGACGCCAAGCTGCTGGATATCGGCGCGGGGACGAACGAGATCAGGCGGATGCTGATCGGCCGCGAATTGATTGGAGCGGCGGGGTGAAAAATCTTCTCCGCGCTGGCCTGCTGCTTCTTGCGGTTACGGCATTCAGTTCGTCTCTGGGGTCGCGAGCAAGTGCCACGCCTCCGCCCCCCGCACCCAACGCTTGCGCTACGCATTTTTGTGCTGAGATATTTCCAGTTTTGTCGGCAAACGGTTTCATCACACCCGAATTCGAGATCAGCTCCGATGATGGCTCGTCGGCAATTCTTGCGCGGTTTGATGGGCGAGGCTCAATCCTGCTGCGAAATGAGATCGTTGATCGCACGTACTGCGATCGCGAGTTGGGTCTCAGCTGGACGAGCAGGGGAAGTTTGGAAGGTTATATCGAATTGCCTCCATCTCCAGAGCGCGAAGGCAAAAGCGAATGCCGCTCATTCACTGTCAGAAGTCTGACGAATCCTGATTTGGCTGCGCAGTTAAAAATCGTTTGGTTTACAGCCGACTATACGGTCGGAACTGGAGTCGGCCAAATCGCTCGCAACGTCGAGCTTCGTATTATTTTGCCGGAGCGCCCATGACCGCACCCACCCTCACCTCGAAGCTCGACCGCGAAGCGCCGGATGCCAAGGCGCGGTTTGCGCACAACCGCGAGCTCGCCAGTGACCTGCGTGCCGCCGTCGCCGACGCCGCATTGGGCGGGCCGGAGCGTTCGCGTGAGCGGCATGTGTCGCGCGGCAAGCTGCTTCCCCGCGAGCGAGTCGAACGCCTGCTCGATCCCGGTTCGCCTTTCCTCGAAATCGGTCAGCTTGCCGCCAACGGCCTTTACGAAGGCGACATCAACGCCGCTTCCATCATTTGCGGGATCGGGCGCGTCGCGGGTCGTCAGGTGATGATCGTGTGCAATGATGCGACGGTCAAAGGCGGCACCTATTATCCGATGACGGTGAAGAAGCACCTTCGCGCGCAGGATATCGCGATGGAGAACCGCCTGCCATGCATCTACTTGGTGGACTCAGGCGGGGCGAACCTGCCGCATCAGGCGGAGGTCTTCCCCGATCGCGATCACTTTGGGCGTATCTTCTTCAATCAAGCCAACATGTCAGCGCTCGGCATCCCGCAAATCGCTTGCGTGATGGGAAGCTGCACGGCGGGCGGTGCTTACGTGCCCGCCATGTCCGATGAAACGATAATCGTGCGCAACCAAGGCACGATCTTCCTCGCCGGACCACCCTTGGTGAAAGCCGCAACGGGCGAGGAAATCACCGCCGAGGATCTGGGCGGCGGCGATCTGCACGCCAAGAAATCCGGTGTCGTCGATCATCTGGCCGAGAATGACGAACACGCGCTCACCATTGTGCGCGATATCGTGTCACAGCTCGGCGCGAACACCGGGGCGGCGAAGGATGTCGACCTCAAAGATCCGCGCCCGCCCAAATACGACGCGGACGATCTCTACGCCATTTTGCCCGACGATGTGCGCGCGCCCTATGACGTGAAAGAGGTTATTGCGCGGCTGGTCGACGGATCGGAATTCCATGAATTCAAAGCGCAATACGGAAACACACTCGTCTGCGGCTTTGCGCATATCTGGGGCATGCCGGTCGGGATCATAGCCAATAACGGCGTGCTGTTTTCCGAGAGCGCTCAAAAAGGCGCGCACTTTATCGAGCTTGCCTGCCAGCGCCGCATCCCGCTCCTTTTCTTGCAGAACATCAGCGGCTTCATGGTCGGCGGAAAGTATGAGGCGGAGGGGATCGCCAAGCATGGCGCAAAGCTCGTCACCGCCGTTGCTACCGCGACCGTGCCCAAGATCACCGTGGTGATCGGCGGCTCATTCGGAGCGGGCAATTACGGCATGGCGGGCCGCGCCTATTCCCCGCGCTTCCTATTCACCTGGCCCAACGCGCGCATCTCGGTGATGGGCGGAGAGCAGGCCGCCAGCGTCCTCGCCACCGTCCACCGCGATGCAGATACTTGGAGCGAGGAAGAAGCCGAGGCGTTCAAGGCTCCGATCCGCCAGAAATACGAAGACGAAGGCAACCCCTACTACGCGACTGCGCGGCTGTGGGATGACGGCGTGATCGACCCGGCGCAGACGAGGGATGTGCTGGGGCTGGCGTTTGCCGCTACGCTGGAGGCACCGATTGCGGAGAGGCCAGCCTTTGGTGTATTCAGGATGTGATGCGACGTATTGGTACGCCCGAAGTATTCGAAGAGCTTGAGCCACTTGGCGTTGTTCTGAAGTATTCCTTCTTTGAAGATGCGAAAGAACGCCGCCACCATGATCTGCAGGCTATTGACGCGCATTTGTTCAATGCAGATCAACCCGCTGCATGTCTGCCAGACCGAACACAATGGCATCTGGATAGTCACGGGGTCAGTGCCCTTCTCCAGATCAGTCCCCGTCCCCTAAACAATGATCAATTTCTCGGCAGTTATTGCGATCCAAAAGATCGGATGCTGATCCTAAGAGGTTCGGGTAAAGTTGCCGGGGGCACAACCCTTCGAGACCCTCGATATGATGTGATTGGCGAGCGCAAAATTCAAAGCTGGGGTCAGAGTCCTCCAGACCTCCATGACGCGGGCGAATATGCTTATGCCTTTGCCCAACCGCCCAATGGACTTCGCGGAACCCGCGCAGAGGCGGTCCGTTTGTTTCGCAAGGCTACTGAGCTACTCTTGCCTGATTGGGAGGACGCGGTGATTCACGATTGGAGCGGTGATGATCTCAGCAAGGTAGATCGTTATTTCGACAGTGGGATGGAATGGTGGGGGGCTTTCCTGTTCACGATCTTTCAGCCCTCGATTGGAAGGCTGATCGTAATTTCTGGCTCGGCCACCGACTAAAGCCCCAAACTGCTTCCCCTTGCGTAACTCGCCTATCACGCCCACAAACGTGGCGAGGGAGACACATTCTTGCGCCATAACGAAACCCGTAACGTCACGCTGCTTTCGCGGATCGTGAACCGGATTATCCTGTTCTTCTACTGGCTGATGGGCTGGAAGATCGTCGAGCGGTTTCCGACCGAGATCAAGAAATGCGTGATCGCTGGCGCACCGCACACCTCGAACTGGGACTTCGTGTTTTTTGCGGGCGCAACCAAGCACGAGAAGGTGCAGCCCAACTTCATGGGCAAACACACCCTTTTCGAAGGGGCCATGGCAAACTTCATGCTCGATATGGGCGGTATCCCGGTTGATCGCAGCAAAGCGGGCGGCACGATCGAGCAGATGAAGGCGGAGTTCGATCGCCGCAAGGAGCTCGCTCTTGTCATCGCCGCCGAAGGCACGCGCAAGACCGACGGCAAGTGGAAGTCCGGCTTTTACAACATTGCCAAGGCGGCAGGCGTCCCCATCGTCTTGGCCTATGCCGACAATGACAATCGCACGATTGGTTTCAGCCCGCCGATGATCCCGACCGGCAATTATGGCGAGGACCTGCTCAAGATCGCGCAATGGTTCCGCTCCAAACTGCCCGATTACGAGCGCTACAAGGTATTGGAACAGCAGGCCAAAGACATCATTGCCGGGCGCAACGATATCTGAAACTTGCATCATGGCGTGTGCTGTTTCTGTTGCGCTGCACAATTTTTGCCAAATGTGCTTTAAGACTCCCGCCCGCGCCCCTATGTGGGTGCAAATCAGGGAGACCGACGGTCATGGCACTCACGCCCGAAATCAGGGAAAGCGAACGCAATCGTATTGCGCAGATGGTGCTTGACCTCGTCAAAGAGCGCGGGACCGAAATCAGCTACCCGGTCGCCTTGGCTGAAAGCGGGCTGACCCGCAGCCGGTTTGAGCAGATTTTTCCCGATTATGATGAGCTGTTTGACGCAGTGGCGCACGTCTGGCTCGCGCCGCATATGCGGGTGATGGAAGAGGTCTTGCAAACCGATCTGCCGCCGCCGCGCAAGATGTACGAATTCTTCCGCCGCCGCTTTGTGATCTCGCGTGAGCGCTTTCGCGAAGACCCGGAAAATTACACCATGATTAGCGAGATGGGCGCGGCGAACTTTGAGAAAGTGCGCTCCTATGTCGATCTGGCGGACCACTATCTGAGCGAACTGATCGCGCAGTCGCAGGCTGACGGGTATTTTGCCGGTCTCGAAATTGATGAAGCGCTTTCGCTGATCAATCAGATGGTCTCCAGCTATGCGACCCCAGATGCGATCATCTATAACGGCGACAAGCTGACCGAGGAAAAGCTGGCGCGGATTATCGACACGATCTTTGCAGGCCTTTCGGCTGAGATGGGTGACAGCGCGCGCGGCGTGAACACATTGAAAGTGCTCAGCTAAACCACCCGTTCAGCGTTTCTTGCTCTTGAATTGCAGCACGTTCGCTGGCGGCTTGGGTGGTTTGCCAATTCTCCGCCTGTCGCTCAGAGCATAACGCAGACTGCCAAACACCATTACCGCACAAATCGCGAGTATGACCGCCGCCCAGACCCAATGCGGCAGCAACAAAGCGGCCTCTATCTGGCCTGTATCCGACAGCATGACTTGCCCGTTGATCACGGCTTGCTCGGCAAAGAGGTAGTTGAAGTCCCGCAGCATGCTGAACGCGCCGAGGACGCCGAGAAATTGCAGCGTGAACCGAGTGATCGCTCCTGGTGCTCGCCACGCAATCAAAGCAATCCCGGCCGCGACGACGGGGAGGACGAAGGTGCCCACGGCGGATCGGACATAGACTATCACCGAGATGAAGATCACCGCCGAAAGGGCATAGAGCGCGGGCCGCCACAGCCGCTCATGCGCGCTTGCCATAATCAAAGCCGCTCCGGCCGCACATGGGGCAAGCGGTCCCCCGGCGGCTATGGCAGCGCTGGCGAAGGGCGAAAGGCCGGCTTCCACCTTGCTCTGCGCGACGCCTGATCCATCGTGGAAGATCTGAAGCCGCTGGAAATCCTGCCCCAGCAGCAGCGCCGTCATCCCGTGGCCCATTTCGTGAAACCATGTGGTGAGAATGACGAAGGGATAGACCAGAAACGCGCCAAAAGGCAGCGCGGGCAGCATCATCACAACCATCACCGCGACAAGCAGCCGACCGACCTGCTCGGTTGTGCTGCCGGGGCGGACGAGTGGCTGCATAGCTGTGCCCTTAGGCTTCTTTCGCCTTGATCGGCGCGGGCGGCGGTGAAGCAAGCGGCTCGGGCGGGCGATCGGGCCGGACCTTGCCGTCCGCTCCCACTTTGGTGCGGTAGAGCGATGCTGCCTCTTCATCTTCTGCGCGTTGTTCTTGCAGGATCGACCAGGAAGCGAGGAACAGGCCTGCGACCAGCGGTCCGATCACGATCCCGGCAAAGCCGAACAGCGAGAGGCCGCCAAAGGTGGTGACCATGATGATCCAGTCAGGGATGCCAGTGTCGCGTCCGACAAGGATGGGGCGCAGGATATTGTCCGCGGAACTGATGATGAAGAAGCCTGCGACCAGCACGAAAATGCCTTGCCAGATATCTCCCGAAATCAGCAGCCAGATGCCCACCGGTGCCCACACAATGCCGGTGCCGATGGCCGGGATGAGCGAGAAAAAGCCCATCAGCACGCCCAGCAACAAAGCCGATGGCAGGCCGATGATGAGGAAGGTAATCGCTCCCAGCGCACCCTGAACGATGCCCACCACGAACGAGCCCTTGATCGTTGCCCGGACGATGCCCAGGAAGCGCTCTGCCAGGCGATCGGCGATGTTGCGCTCAACCGGGGCCGAGTGCAGCAGCGTCTCACCAATGCGCTTGCCATCGCGCAGCAGGAAGTAGGTGACATAAAGCCCAAGGCCAAAGCTCAGGAAAAAGCTGAAGGCGCCGCCACCGATGGAAAGCGCCTGATTGGCGATGATGCCCGCACTTTCCGCGATGAATTCCTGCACGCGCGCCTGCACTACAGAGATATCGGTCAGGTCCTGATCATCGACGAACTTC
This sequence comes from Pseudomonadota bacterium, assembly GCA_039822745.1. GTDB lineage: Bacteria > Pseudomonadota > Alphaproteobacteria > Sphingomonadales > Sphingomonadaceae > Erythrobacter. The sequence goes on from JBCBMN010000054.1 coordinate 12,708, forward strand.
TGCAATTGGTCAGGCAGTGCATTGTAAGTCGTCTCGACCCATGCGGCGATGTCGATCGGCTGCGCGCGGACCGAATTCACGACTTCCAGAATTTCGCGCACCACCAAGGCGCCAATCCACATGGAGGGCAAGAGCACGGCAAACAGGATGATCGTCAAGGCCAGCAAAGCCGCCGGATTGCGCCGCCCACGGCACACTTTCAAAGACCATAAATAAAGCGGCTGGAACATGATCGCTGCCAGCGCCGACCACAGCAAAGTTGTCGCAAATGGCCAGACGATGACGATGAGCATGAACGTAACTGCTGCCAGAATCAGCAGGAAGCTGATCTGCTTAAGCTCGGTTGTGCCGTGATGTTCGCCTGTCATGTCGTCCATGATTAATCCGATCCGGGTGATGGGTTCCTGAACGAGTCGCTCCGGATGGGCCCCGAAAGCCTTCTAGCCGCCTCAAACATCAAGATTTGCGACATTGAGCGCATTATCCTGAATGAATTCGCGTCGCGGTTCGACGACATCGCCCATCAGGCGCGTGAAAATTTCGTCAGTGACGTCTGCGTCCTCGATCTTCACTTGGAGCAGAGCACGGTTTTCGGGATCGAGCGTGGTCTCCCACAGCTGCTCCGCGTTCATTTCGCCCAGACCCTTATAGCGCTGGATCGAGAGGCCCTTGCGACCCGCAGCGAACACCGCTTCGAGCAATTGCGTCGGCCGCATGATAGCGTCTTCAGCGATAGGCGCGGGCTCATCGGCTTCGACATCGTCGCCCGTCACGGTCTCGGGCTCTTCGGGGGCGTCGCTGCCTTTGACGAGGCGCACAGGCGCGGCATAGGCTTCGGCTTGCGGACCAGCGAGGCCGTGAAGTTTCAATGCTTCGGTGCTGGCAAGGAAGCGCGAATCGATATCGTGCACATCGGTCACTCCGCGCCACAGCCGCGAGAACTGCACCGAGCCATCGTCCAGCATCCGCGCGGACCATTGCGCTTCGGGATCGCCCAGACCCATGCGCTGCGCCGTGAAATCGAGCGCCTCGACACGCATTTCCTGAGTGAGTTGCGGATCGAGCGCGCCTGACAGCGCCATTTGCTCGACAATCGCCATTTCATAACGGCGCGGCACAAAGGCGAGCAGGTTCTTGATGCGCAACGCATGGTCCACCAGCGTGCGCAGGTCTTCGCCTGAACGCGCACCGCCCCGGGTTTCGAGCACACGGCCGTGCAGCCCGGCATCCACCAGATAGCGATCAAGCGCGGGCTGATCCTTCAGATAGACTTCGCTGCGGCCCTTGGCGACTTTGAACAGAGGCGGCTGCGCAATGAAGAGGTGCCCGGCTTTGATGATCTCAGGCATCTGGCGGTGGAAGAAGGTGAGCAGCAGCGTGCGAATATGCGCGCCGTCGACGTCAGCGTCGGTCATGATCACGATCTTGTGATAGCGCAGCTTTTCCAGATCGAATTCATCGCGAATGCCGGTGCCCATCGCCTGAATCAGCGTGCCGACTTCCTTGGAGCTGATGATCCGATCAAACCGCGCGCGCTCGACATTGAGGATCTTGCCCTTCAGCGGAAGTATCGCCTGCGTCTTGCGATCGCGCCCCTGCTTGGCTGAGCCCCCGGCGGAATCACCCTCGACCAGGAACAGTTCGGCCTTGGTCGCGTCGCGTTCCTGACAGTCTGCCAGTTTGCCCGGCAGCGAGGCGACGCTCATCGCGCCCTTGCGGCTCATTTCGCGGGCGCGCTTGGCCGCTTCGCGTGCGGCGGCGGCGTCGATGATCTTCTGGACGATTGCCTTGGCGTCGTTCGGGTTCTCCTCAAGCCAGTCGTTCATCTTTTCGCTCATCAGCGATTCAAGCGGTTGGCGCACTTCGGAGGAGACCAGCTTATCTTTGGTCTGGCTGGAAAATTTGGGATCGGGCAGTTTCACACTGACGATGGCGGACAGCCCTTCGCGCATGTCCTCACCCGTCAGGCTGACCTTTTCCTTCTTGAGCAGCCCAGCACGATCAGCATAGCCATTTAGCGTACGCGTCAGCGCCGCGCGGAAGGCGGCAAGATGGGTGCCCCCATCGCGCTGAGGGATGTTGTTGGTGAAGCACAGGACGTTTTCGTAATAACTGTCATTCCATTGCAGCGAGACATCGATCCCGATCCCGTCCTTGTTCGCGGACACTGCAATCGGCTCTGCGACCAGCGGCTGTTTGTTGCGGTCGAGATATTTGACGAAGGCTGCAATGCCGCCCTCATAATACAGGTCGTGCTCAGCGGGCTCTTCATGCCGCAGATCGCGCAGCAGGATGCGCACGCCTGAATTGAGGAAGGCGAGCTCGCGATAGCGGTGCTCGAGCTTGTCAAAATCGTACTCGGTGACGTTTTTGAAGGTGTCGTTCGAGTGGTGGAAGGTGACGCGCGTCCCTTTTTTGAAGCCGTTTTCGTCCGGGTTGCGTTCAACCTTGGGGGCATCGCCTTTGACTTCGAGCGGGCCGACACTGTCGCCGTGCTCAAAGCGCATCCAGTGCTCTTTGCCGTCACGCCAGACGGTCAGTTCCAGCCACTCCGACAATGCATTCACCACCGAGACGCCCACGCCGTGCAGGCCGCCTGAGACCTTGTAAGCGTTATCGTCAGAGGTGTTTTCAAACTTTCCGCCCGCGTGCAGCTGGGTCATAATGACTTCGGCCGCTGACATGCCCTCTTCCTTGTGCATGCCCACCGGAATGCCGCGGCCATTATCCTCTACGCTGACGCTGCCATCGGCGTTGAGCTCAATCAGAACAAGGTCGCAATGGCCTGCGAGCGCCTCGTCAATGGCGTTGTCGGAAACCTCGAACACCATATGGTGCAGGCCTGATCCATCGTCGGTGTCGCCAATATACATGCCGGGGCGCTTGCGGACCGCGTCGAGGCCTTTGAGAACCTTGATCGAATCTGCGCCATATTCGCCGCCCAGAGGCTGATTTACGGGCGTGTTAGAAGTGTGTTCGTCCATGGCGATTATATAGGCGTGAAGAGCGGGAATCCCAAATTCCCTCACCGATCCGGGTCACCTTTTCCACGATGGAGCGCGCGCTGGTGAAGCGGCGGGGTTCCGACCGGGTGCCAGGCAACAATATGCTTGACGGAATCGCCTGGATGCAAGAGCTACGGAGCGGGGTATTTCTGGGGGATTTTAAATATGCTTGGTCGTCTCTTTCGGCTTCCGCCGATCGTATATTTCGTGCTCGCGCCGATCTTTGCTGCTTTGGGTGTCGCGCTGTTCATCAGCAGCAATAACGAGGATGCCGAACGCGCTGCCGCACTGTCGCACGCCGCGCCTGACATGGTAAATCTGCAAGACGTGACATCGGGCGATACTGGCAATGACTTCAATGAGATTGTCGTCGTCGCGCAAGTCGATGTCGACAACATCATCACGCTTGAGAAGAAGCGCCGCCGCGGTGGCCGCAGCTATGAAGTTTTCGTGCCGCTCTACCCGACTGACGCAACTGACCTGAGCGCGCCTGTCGCTGCCGTGATGGAGATTGACGGACGGGTGAGCGACGAAAAACTCGCACAGTTCTATATCACTGACGGGCCTGCCGGGCCGATCTTCGCCATCAACGGTGTTTGGGATGGCAGTAACAATGGCGATGCCGATGATGCGTTTGAGGGATACAAGACCATCGCTTCGACCGTCACGACTGTCCGCCCTTTCCTTGATGGGCGTGAAGCCGGTCTTCAAGCCAAGGAAGCGGGCACGCCGCTCTTGATCGGCGGACTGATCCTCGCCCTTCTGATGGGCATTTATGGCTATTTCCGCAAACGCAGCGTCGATAATGCCAAGGCTGAAGAAGAGGCCGAATACGCCGAAGGGTAATCCTTCGCGCCCTGCGCTTTTCTACTCATCCGCGGGAAAGGCTGATCGGAACTGGATTGTTCCGCGCCAGACCTGACTATGAAGCAGTCCCACCAGCTGGTCTCGCACCGCTGGTGGGAACTGGCTTTCATAGCACTGCAGCGCGGTTTGAGTGGCCTCCAGGTCCGCTGGATCATATCGAATGCGGTCGGTGATGAGCGAGGGATCAGTGGTCGCCCAGCCTTCAAAGCCCGGCAGCACCCCTTCGGCATCCTGTGGGAAGGCGGCATAGAGCAAGTCAGGTCGGCCCGGACCCTTGCGCGCCATCACCTGTGTAACGAGTGCGCTGATCATGCGATGATCGGCATGGCCATAGCCTCCATCAGGCCCCCACGTCACAATGACATCGGGTTTTGCTTCGGTAATCGCCGCTTCAACCAATGTCAGAGTGCGCATGGCGGGGCTATCGGGTGCGCGGGCCATTGTGCCCAGCTTGCCGTCGCCCAATTGCCAGAATACCGGCTCTTCGAGGCCCAGCGCAAAGGCAGCGCAGCGGCCTTCCCGCTCGCGCCGCCTGGCAAGCCTTTCGCCCGGTTCGAGGCCGCTCAGCCCCGGCCCGACATCGCCACTGGTGGCAAAGACCAGCGTCACCTCACCGCCATCACGCGCAATCGCGGATAGGACCGGGGCGAAAGTGATCTCGTCATCGGGGTGCGCGAGGATAGCGAGGATGGAGGGCGGCGCGGGCCGGGTAAGCTGGGGCTTGGGCTGGGGTGATGGCTCGAGTGGGTTTGACTGCGGATCACCATCCTTGCGGGGGACCGGTTGCAACAGGCTATCTTGATCGCTGAAACGGGGCGCGGAGCGCTCCTGAGCCTGAGCCATGCTGGCCATCACCAGCCCCGCCAGTCCTGCCACAAAAGCCAAAGCCGAAATTGATTGTTTCACGGGCCATCTCCCTTGAGCCGACGCCACTCTAATCATGCTTTGTCGCATAAGCGGTAAACAAACCAGCAGCGCTTGCACCGCAGCCAAGGATGTTGCACCGATCACGCCATGCTGAACAACCCCACAAACCCCGCCCTGCGCGACGACATCATCGCTGCATTGGAGCAGCCCTTTGGCTCGTTTCTTGGTATCCTCACCGAATGGTCGCGCGCGCAGCCGGATGCGATCGCGCTGGTCGATGATGCGCGCGATGTCGCCTGGGCAGAGCTGATTGGGCTGGTTGAGCGGCTGGCGGCACGGTTGGTTGAGACCGGGCTGGAGCACGGGCAGTCGGTTGCCATTCTGGGCACCAGCACTGTTGAGTATGCGCTGGTCTTCCTCGCCGCTATTCGCGCAGGAGGGGTGG
>JBCBMN010000055.1:0-17607 GCA_039822745.1 Pseudomonadota bacterium
GATTGATCTAGGCACAGTGGGCGCAGGAGCTTTGGCCGGTATTCACGATATCATCGGGGAAGACACTCTGCCCGTTGGCGTGATCCGGTCTTTCCGGGGAGAGACAGGGTATTATTCAGGCCTGCTTGTTGCGGCAGATTCCCCGTACCGCACTCTGGAGGACCTTAAGGGAAAGCGGATTGGATACATCAATCTGAACTCCACCTCCGGCTACATCTACCCGCGCGCAGCGATGCGCAAAGAGGGAATTGAGCCTGACACTTTCTTCGGCGAATCCGGTGTAAGCGGAGGCGGTGTCCCGGGGATGATCGGACTGAGTTCGGGTCAGTTTGACGGGATATTCTTCTTCACCAGTTTCGATACGAACGAAGAAGCCCTTGCCACAGGCTATATGCGCATCCTGGAAGAGCGCGACATGCTCAAGTCGAAGGATTACCGCTTCATCTGGTTTGCTGGCCCTATCCCTTCATCCAGTCTGGTGATGCGCGGGGACAAGAATCCCGGCTTTCAGGACTTGATGATCGGGGTCGCCAACTCGCTGCCTTATGAAGCGCCTGAGCTGCTTATGAGCCTGGGCCTGACCAATCGCGGTTCATCCTTTGAATCGGTCAGTCTTGGCTTCTTTGAGGAGATTATTGAGATGCGCCGCGCCGAGATTGAAGGGACCAGCGGCACGCAAGGGGATGCGCAATGATGAGATGCCTTGGCGCCGCACTCGCGGCATTTGCCCTTTTGTCCTCTGCACCACCTCCGGTGTCCTCTTCGCAAGCCGACGGATTGCCAGACTTCAAGATCGGCCTGCTCGGTGAGGCTGAAGACTGCCGGTCGCGTGACGATCTAAGCGGGCAATCCATGGCAGCCTATGTCAACGTGATGGAAGAGCGTTTGGGCCGCAACGTGTTGATCTGCGGCGTGAGCGAAACCAATGCGATTGCAAAGCTGGAAGCCGGTGAGGTCGACTTTGCGTTTGTGACCATTTCCGATCCTGCCGACGCGCCTGACTCCATCCGACCAGTCCTGAGTTGGCGAACCAAGGGAGAGCTGCCGCGGGCCCGCTATCTTGGTGTCGCGCTAAACGAAGAGGCTGCAAACGCGCCTTCAAAATCAGCAACCGTCATCGGCTATTCGGCGGACGAAGTGCGGCGCGGAATTGCGCTTCGCGATGGCCTGTTTTCGGACATGCCAGCGGCCAAGGACAGCGCCAGCGCCTATCTCGCCGATGTGTCGCAACCGCTTTCAAACAAGGCACCGAATGTTGATCCGACGGCAATTGCCACTTCGCTTGCCGCTGCCGGACCAGACGCTGCCTTCATTATGGCTGAGGGCCGCTTCGACATTTTCTGCGCGGTCAAGAAACAGGCCTGCGCCAATCTGGTGGCCTCGTCTCCGCGCTTTGCGCCCATCCATCAAGCCTTTGCGGTGCGATCAGACCTGCCGGGCACGCTGCGATACCGGCTGATTGGCATCCACGTCCAAATGCACCACCGCTTTCGCGATGCGTTTGACGCTTTGGCACCGGCGGGAGCGTTCAACCTCGAGCCGACCGAACCGACCGCCTTTGGCACCGAATCGTAAGGCGGAGGCGGGACAGCGTGAGCAGTCTCGCCCAATCCTCTGATCAAACCCCAAGAGCACCCTTACACGCTGTCGACCAGAGCACCCCGCAAAGCGCCATCATTGCCTTCGAGCTTCAGCGCGCTGCCAATCGCCGGCGCGACGCGATTGTTTCATCACTGGGTCTAGCTATCGGCTTGGGCCTCGTCGTCTGGGCGTTTCATGCCTCGGGATTTTCGTCGAACACATTTGGGCAAGACTCGCTGGAGAAGGCCGGGCAATTCATCTTCAGGATGGACCCCGAACTGGAAGGCGACCTATTGTTTGAGGACCGCACGACCAAAGGGTCGCTCGCTCATTGGTTTGCGCGCTGGCCGCAATGGCGCGAGGCCCTGATTGAAACAATCGAGATGGCGGTGGTGGCCACTGCGTTGAGCGCCTTTTTCGGCCTGCTCGCAGCGCTTGCATCAGCGCGCACAACGATGCCCATTTTCTGGGTCCGCTGGACCACCAAACGCCTGCTGGAGGCGATCCGCACCTTCCCCGATCTGATCCTTGCAATCCTCTTGGTTTCGTTGTTTGGGCTGGGGCCATTTGCCGGACTTGTTACGCTAACAATTTCGGGTTCTGCATCGCTGGGTCGGTTCTTTGGCGAAGTGTTAGAAAACATCGACAAACGCCCGCGAGAAGCAATGCGCGCTTCAGGGGCAGGACCACTCCAGCAAATCCGCTTTGGAATCATTCCGCAGACTTCGCCCGTGCTTACCTCGATGACGTTCCTGCGGTTCGAAACCTGCATCGCCTCCGCGACGACCTTGGGCATTGTTGGCGCGGGCGGGATCGGCGAGGAGCTCAACCGAGCGCTCACCTACAATCAGATCGAAAGCTATTTGGCGATCCTGATCCTCATAATCGGTTTGATCGTAGCGGCAGACCTAGCCTCGGGCGTGCTGCGAGCACGTCTGTCGCGTGAAAGGATGGCGCGATGAACCAGACGCTGCGCCAGGATGCCTATGCCATCGCGCCTGATATCGTCCGTCCAAGACTGATTGAACGCGCCAAGCGGCTCGCACCGGCGGTGGTTGTTACGCTGATTGTTCTGCTGTGTCTGATTGACCTCGACCTTGATCTTGATCGGTTGGCAAACTGGTCGGAGATCGCTGGACGAATGGTCGCAGGGCTGTTGAGCCCGACGCCGGGAGACAATCTGGAAGAAATCCTGGCAGCTCTCATTGAAACCATGGCGATGGCAATCGCTGGCACCGTCCTTGCTGTTTCCTTGGCCTTGCCACTGGGCATAGCAGGGTCGCGGACCGTCATCAGCCATCCTCTTGCGCATAATGGCATCCGGTTTGTGTATGATCTTCTGCGCGCCATTCCAGCCCTGATCTGGGCGATCATCATCATCCGCGCGGTGGGCCTGGGACCGGTAGCGGGCGTGTTTGCAATCGGGCTTGCCGAAGCGCCCTATATCGCGAAGCTGTTTGCCGAATATCTCGACAATATCGATGCTAAACCGCGCAACGCGCTGATCGCGTCCGGCGCATCGCAGTTTCAGGCATTTCGGTTTGCCATCTTGCCGCAAATCCTGCCGCAATATGTCGGCCTTTCGCTGTTTTTCTTTGAGCTCAATGTCCGCGCAGCCGCAGCGCTCGGCGTTGTGGGCGCTGGTGGACTGGGCGTCATGCTTGAAGACCGGCTGGGTTACGCGGCGTTTGATGAGGTGGCCTTTATGATCATTCTGCTTTTGGTGATTGTCGCAATCGTCGACATGATCTCATCGCGATTGCGGCAAAAGATCATGGGCAATGACCAGATTTCCTGGGGGTAAGTGTGTCTTTGAAGATTGAGCGCCTGAACAAGTCATTTGGCGAGAACCACGTGATCCGTGACCTTTCTCTGACTGTTGAAGCTGGAGAGATGGTTGGCGTTATTGGGCGTTCAGGCGCGGGCAAATCGACTCTGCTTCGCCTGATCAACCTGATGGAGACGCCGGATAGCGGAACGATCGCCTGGCATGGCAACGATGTCGCAGGGTATCACGGATCGGCCCTGCGTGAATGGCGCTCACAATGTGCAATGATCTTTCAGGATTACGGGATTGTCGACCGGCTGGATGTCATCACCAATGTGCTTGCTGGCCGGTTGAACACCACCAGCTTCTGGCGCTCGATGATCAAATTTTTCAAAGAGGTCGACCGCGCCGATGCCATTGCCGAATTGCACAATCTGGGCCTCTCGCAAGCGGCCTTGCAACGCGCCAGCACTCTGTCGGGCGGAGAGAAACAGCGCGTCGCCATTGCCCGCGCCATGATGCAGGGGCCCAAGGTGCTGCTGGCCGATGAGCCTGTTTCCTCGCTTGACCCGGCCAACTCGGCATCGGTGATGGAAGCGCTCAAGGACATCAATCGCCAGCGCAACATGACAGTCCTCATGAACATCCACGATGTCGAAATTGCCAAGTCCTATTGTGACAGGATCATCGGGCTTGCAGGCGGTGAAGTGGTGTTTGACGGGGCGCCCGCCGAACTGACCCATGATCGCCATGCGCATGTTTATGGCACCCCGCAAAAGACACTGAGCGCAGCATGACAGGGCGGCTTGAAACGCGCGATTTGGCTCCAGGTGAGACCTATATTGCCTTGAAGGCTCCACCGGGATTTGAGCAACGCTATCTTGATCCCAAGACCGGGTGCGAACCCCGCATTGATGAAGACGCGCTGATCCACGATTGCATTCTGGGGGCATGGACCGCGGTGGGCGCTCGCACCTTCATGAGCGAAGTGCGGCTGGGCGACTGGAGTTACCTCACCTCAGACGCGCAGGCGCAATATGCCGAGATTGGGAAATTCTGCTCTATCGCGCGCGGAACCTGCCTCAACCCCGGCAACCACCCGCACTGGCGCGCAGCGATGCACCACTTCAGCTACCGTGCGAAAAGCTATGAGCTGGATGACAAGGACCATGACGAGTTCTTCGAATGGCGTCGCTCTCACACAGTGACGGTGGGCCATGATGTGTGGATCGGGCAGCAGGCGATTGTGCTTCCCGGACGCACCATTGGTACTGGCGCAGTGATCGCAGCAGGCGCGGTGGTGAGCAAGGACGTTCCGCCCTTCACGATTGTCGGCGGGACACCTGCATCCCCGATCAAACAGCGCTTTGACCAGAAAACCCAGGATCAGCTGATGGAAATCGCGTGGTGGGATTGGCCCCATGCCAAGATCAAGGAGAATCTGGCGGACTTCCAGAATTTCGACGCAGCTCCCTTTATCGAAAAGCACATCGAACGTGCCAGCTGATGCTCCCGGAGCCATCATTTATGTCGTTGGCGCGAGTGGCGTTGGTAAAGACACGCTGCTGAGCGGCGCTCAGGAACGGCTGAGAGATGATCCCGCCTTTATCTTTGCACGGCGCGATATCACTCGGCCAGCCAGTCCCGTGGGCGAACAACACCGCGAAGTGACGCAGGAAGAGTTTGCCTCGCTCAAAGTTTCGGGAGCCTATGCCCTATCGTGGCATGCCCATGGCAATGGCTACGGAATTCTCAGTCTGATCACCGATATGGCTTCGCAGGGACGCGTAGTCATTATCAGCGGATCGCGCGCTGCCCTGTGCGAGGCTCGCGATCGCTTTCCCGGTTTAAGCATCGTCCATATCACCGCGCCCTTGGCCGGCCTGCAAAAGCGATTGGAACAGCGCGGAAGGGAAGCTCAGCCGGAGATTGAAGACCGCATAAGGCGCGCCGAGGCTTACCCTGTAGAAGGTCCAGATGTTCACATTCTGTCGAACGATGCCGATGTTGAAACCGGCGTGCGCAAATTCACGCAATTGCTTCAGTCGCTGGCTCAGCGTGTCCCGAACGGCGCGAAGTGAATCCCGCGAAAAGGTGTGTCGCGATCCGGCTGATGGAAAATGGCGAGACCTTTGAACTGCACCGGTCCCGCAAGTGTTTCGGCAAACCAAGCTTCGGCGGCTTCTTGCAACCATGCCCGATGTTCCTCGGCCACAGGTCCGCTCAGCGTCATGTGGAACAGGAAATCCTCGCCAACATAGGGATAGCCCCAGGCATCCAGATTGCGGATCTGCCGCTCGCTTAGCGGAGCTTTGAGCCGCCGTGCCCGGTCATGCTCGGACAGCGGGCTGCGAAAGGGTTCGCACACCTCCAGCAGGTCTTCACCCAGTTGCGCAACCGCCTCTTGATCCTCGGCCAGAAACGCCATGAACACACTGAGAAACCGCACCCGCAAGTTGAGATAAAGAGGAGGCCCGCTCGCAGTGAAATTCGAAACCGTTTCTATCAATGCGTCTTCGCTGTAGCCAGCTGAGGGTTCAAAGGGGGCACGCAGCGTCGCGTGAAATCCATAGTGACGCGGGGCAGCGATGATCTCGCGCCAAAGTGTCGTGTGCTGGCCGAACACTGCTGGAGGGTCAAGCGGCCCGGCTGACCAAGGTGATCGCCCGAGCCATTGCGCAGACATATTGTTCAAAGCATCCTCGGGATGCGGCGCCAGATAAACAGCGTAACGCGCGCTCATATCAGGCGGCACGGGCGCCCGTCACCCATGTCTCACGCACGAGCGGCCATTCACCATCCTTTTTATGCACTCGGATAAAATCGGCACGCCGTCCAGCTTCGATCCGACCGCGATCAGACAGACCCACCGCCATTGCAGGAGCATCCGTAACAGTCGCCATCGCTTCGGGAACAGACCAATCGAACGGCGCATCAGTAAGCAAAAAGGCGCTGCGGATCATGGAGAGCGGGAGGTAATCCGATGCAAGCACATCCAGCAGACCCGCTTCGGCGACCTCCGCCACCGCAATATTGCCTGAATGCGAACCACCTCGCAGCAGGTTGGGACCACCCATGATAACCGACAGCCCCTCATCGCGCGCCAATTGTGCTGCTTCCATCGTCACGGGAAATTCAGCCATGCCTGCGCCTTCGCTTTTGGCGAGCGCGATATGCTCGGCGGTCTCATCGTCATGCGTCGCAAGTGGAATGTTGAGCCCGCGGGCCTGCTCCACAACAGCCGCGCGGTTTTCAACGTCGCAGCCATCATTCGCGCGGTGGCGGAAATGCTCGACAGCAGCCTGCCGCTCTTCCTCGGTATGGACATAGGCAGATATCAGTTCGAGCATCTCTTCGTGCGTCATGTTGCGGTACTGCCGCTGGCCGGGCGTGTGGTCCATGATCGAAAGCATGCTGAGCTCGGGCTCGTCGAGCAGCGGCGCGAGCACATCCATCAGGCCGGGGAAGGACACCTCGCAGCGCAGGTGCAGCTTGTGATCGATGCGCAAGGCCCCCAGTTTGCCCGCGTCTTTCAGGCCAGACAGAATCGGACGCAATTTCTTCAACCGGTCCCGCCCTTTGCGAAAACCTTGAACCGAAAGCGCGTTCAGCACCGTCGTCACTCCAGCGGCTGCCATTTGCGCATCGTGGGCCATGGCCGCACCCACGGGATCCCAATGCACATTGGGGCGCGGCTCGTAGTGCTTTTCAAGGTTGTCAGTGTGCAGATCAATGATGCCAGCGATGAGGTAGTCACCACCCCAGTCGTGCGCTCCTGCGACACCGCTCGTGCCTGTTTTGACGCTCGCAATCTTGCCGTCGATGATCTGGACGGAACCGATGAATTCCTCGCTGGGTGTGACGACCCGCGCATTCGTAATAGTCGTTTCCATGAAAAAGCTCTTCTCGTTTAAGCGGCGGCCAGGCTGATAGCGGCAACGTCAAATTCACGGGCGCCAAGCGCATCGCGCACGTCCTGATCATGGAAGATGCCGACAATCGCGGTCCCTTGTGCAAGGCGTTCCCTGATCAACTCGATCACCACCTGCTTATTGGCAGCATCGAGCGAGGCGGTCGGCTCATCCAGCAGCATCAGCGGATAGGATACAGCAAAGCCACGAGCGATATTGACGCGCTGTTGCTCACCGCCCGAGAAAGTTGCGGGCGGCAGCCGCCAAAGACGCTCGGGCAGATTAAGGCGTGCAAGCAATTCGCGCGCATGGGTTTCAGCTTCATCCGCGGTCTCACCGCGCTCCAGCATCGGCTCCATGACGAGGGTGAGTGTCGGCACACGCGGGATAACGCTGAGGAATTGCGAGACATAGCCCATTGCCCGCTTGCGCAAACGGTGCAGTTCGCGTGGTTCGAGTGCACGGACATCGCGATATTGCTCCCCGTCCCACACGCGGATTTCTCCGTCTTCTGAGAGGTAATTGCCATAGATCGCGCGCATCAGCGTCGATTTGCCCGCGCCCGATTGCCCGGACAGCACCACGCATTCACCGGGACCAACGCTCAGATCGAGCGCATCAAACACCCCAATGGGCACACCGCCCTGATTGTGCAGCGTAAAGGTCTTGGAGATGTTCGCGATTTCGAGGACTGGCTGGGTCATCAGAGCACCGAGGATACGAGCAATTGGGTGTAAGCGTCTTGCGGATCGTCGAGCACCTGATCGGTGATCCCTGCTTCGACCACCTTGCCATGGCGCATCACCATCAACCGGTCGGCAAGCAGGCGCGCAACGCCCAGATCGTGCGTAACAATCACCACGGAGAGCGAGTGGGTGCGCACCAGCTCACGCAATGTGTCAAGCAGCCGCGCCTGAACCGAGACATCCAGCCCACCCGTGGGTTCATCCATATAGACGATCTTGGGTTCGTGAATGAGGCTGCGCGCGATCTGAACCCGTTGCTGCATGCCGCCCGAAAAGCGCTTGGGATCATCGTCGATGCGTGCAGTGTCGAGCTCAACCTGGGCCATCCAATCGAGCGCCTTGCCGCGCATATCTTCATAGACGCGGTGACCCATATTGAGCAGCGGCTCGACAATGTTGCCGCCTGCCGACGTGTAGCGACGAAGGCCATCACGCGGGTTCTGGTGGACATACCCCCAGGCCTCGCGGCGAAGGCGGCGGCGATCGGGTTCGGTAAGAGCGTGGATGTTCACCTCGCCATCATCGGCGTCATTAAACAGGACCTCTCCCGATGTCGGCGAAATCCGGCCTGCAAGGCATTGAAGAAGCGTGGTCTTGCCCGATCCGCTTTCGCCGACCACGCCCAGCACTTCGCCGGGATAGACCTCGAACGAAACCTCGTTCACTGCTTTCAAAAAGCCGAAATGCTTCGAGAGTTTCTCAACCCGAAGGAGCGGCGTTTCCGTCTCAATTTCGGCGTGCATGTTCATGGCGCCACCTTCGGCAGGCTCGATTCGGCGCGGCGCTGCGCACAATAATAGCTGTCCGAACAGACATACATCCGCCCGCCTTTGTCATCGGTCACAATCTCATCGAGATAGCTTTCGGTCGAACCGCACAACTCGCAGGGGATCGACCAGCTTTGAATGCGGAACGGCTTATCCTCAAAGTCGAGGCTCTTCACCTTGGTGTAAGGCGGGATCGCCTGAATCCGCTTTTCCCTGCCCGCACCGAACAGCTGGATCGCCGGATTGTTGTCGAGCTTGGGATTATCAAAGCTCGGGATTGGCGAGGGTGTCATGATGTAGCGATCGTTCACTTTGACCGGATAGCCCGCCATCGAAGAAAGCCAGCCATTGCGCGTCACGTCTTCGTAAAGCGCGACATATTGGAGCCCATATTCCTCATAAGCGTGCAGCGCGCGTGTCTCGGTCTCGCGCGGCTCCATAAAGCGCAAGACTTCGGGTTGCGGCACCTGATAAACGATGATCTGCCCTTCCTTGAGCGGATGCTCGGGCGTGCGATGGCGCGTTTGAATGATGTCGGCTTCGTCTGTCGCCTCGGTGGTGTCTACGTCGGCCAAGCGGCGAAAGAACTTCTTGATGGAGACCGCATTCGTCGTGTCATCCGCGCCCTGATCTATGCACTTGAATGTGTCGCCCGGCCCCAGCAGCGCAGCAGAAAGCTGCACGCCGCCCGTGCCCCAGCCATAGGCCATCGGCATCTCGCGTGAGCCAAACGGCACTTGGTATCCCGGAACCGCTAAAGCGGTCAGGATGGTTCGCCGGATCATCCGCTTGGTCGCTTCATCGAGGAAGCCGTAATTGTAGCCTTCTTCAATTTCAGGCTGCGTATCGGCGGGTTTGGCGGCGGTGATCATTTGTCAACCAGCTCCCCGGATCCGGCGTTTGCGGTTTCGGTCTCAGCGGCCTCTTTGACCTGTTCGGCCTTTTTGGCGTTCCACTTGGCGCGCTGTTTGCGCAGGACCTGCAATTGCGCCTGAAAGTCGACATAGTGCGGCAGCTTGAGGTGCTGGAGGAAGCCTGAAGCATCGAGGCTGTCGCAGTGGTAAAGGACGAATTCCTCATCTTCGACCGCGTGCTGAACATCCTCGCCATGATCGGGCCCGCGCAGCGATCCATCAACCGTGGCCATTGCCATCGCCTTGCGTTCGGCGTGGCCGAAGACGAGGCCATAGCCGAGCGAGAGTTCAGGCGGTTGGTCCGCGTCGTTATAGCCGGGTGAGATCATCTGGCACTCGGTGACCTGAATCTCCGCAATCTCGATTGGAAAGCCCAGTTCCTCAGGCTCAAACTCCACCGTGACCTCGCCCATGCGCACTTCGCCGCAAAGCGGGTGGACACCGCCAAAGCCGCGCTCGGCAGAGTAAGCGAGGCAGGTAAGAAAGCCCTCATCGCCGCGCGCCAAGGCCTGCAAACGTTGATCGCGGCCAGCGGGCAGCACGGTCGGGCGGCGGGTGAGATCATAGGGCTGCGCATCATCAGTGGGCGCGCCGGGAGGTGTTTCCAGAATCTCTTCAGACGCCATTGCGTCGCGGATCGTCGGCACCATGTCAGGCATCGGTTCATCGCTTGATGCAACATCAACCGGCTCTGCCCCCTCGGCGGCCAGTTTGAAGTTCAACAGGCGGTGCGTGTAGTCAAAGGTCGGTCCCAGGACCTGACCACCCGGCAAGTCCTTAAACGCAGCGGACACGCGGCGACGCACCGCCATCGCGGTTGTATCCAGCGGCGCGCAATAGCCAAAGCGCGGCAAAGTGGTGCGGTAGGCGCGCAGCAGGAAAATCGCCTCGTGCATGTCGCCCATCGCCTGTTTGATCGCGAGCGCTGCGAGGTCGCGATCATAGCACGAACCCTCCGCCATCACCCTGTCGACGGCGAGCGACATCTGTTCCCGGATCTGTTCGATGCTCAGCTCAGCCACCGAAGTGTCTCCCCGGCGTACCTCATCCAGATAAGCGTGCGCGTTGTCGATTGCGCGCTCACCGCCTTTGACCGCTACATATGCCATGCTCAGCTCTCCTTCTGGATGAGGGTGGTGCGGGGCAGGCAGACCAAGCGGCTGCCCGCAACGAACACAAAATCCACGCCTGCAGGGAAGTGTCGGCGCAGTTTGGTGCGCGCTTCAAGGAGCGCATCTGGCAGGCCACTGATCGAGATGCGCTGTTCTGCGTCCACTCCCGGGCCGGTAAGGAGGTAGGCGTCACCACTTTCTAGGCTGTCGACCGCGGCAATGACGCGCGCGCCCAGCTCCGGCTCCATGGCGCTACCATGCGCGAACCTTGAAAGGTCAGTGAGCTCCTTGGCACTCCCAAACACGAACGATGCCTTCTCGCTCGCTTCAAGGATCGGGCACCCGCAGTGAAAGCGCAGCCAAGGTGCGGCGCGCTCGGCGCTCGGCGCCAGATAGGTCGGCGTATCCGCGTCCACCAAGGTCAGTGCGACCGCAGCAGAAGCGTGGTCAATCCCAACGGTGCTAGCGCCAAAGCCGGATACGTCGACCAATTGGCCGGGCCGCGCCCAGCCTTCCATCACCGCGCGAAATACGCGCTGCGCATCGATCGCGGGATTCTCAAAGCCGGGTTCGATCTGATCATTAGCGAGCATTGCCGAAGCCTCCTGCGATCATTTGACGTTCGCCGACCGGGCCATGGTGAAGAACTCCACCTTCGTCGCGGCCGCCTTGCGCCCTTCATCGGCGCGGTGCTCAGCCATGGCCTTTTCAATCGGAGCAATAATCGCCGCTTCGAGTTCTGTGCGCTCGGCCCCTTGCATCAGCGCGTCGATGATCGCAGCTGTTTCGGCCTTGGCTTTGGAGCGCCCGGAAACATAGGCGTGACCGACGCGGCCATCAGCCAGACGCACGCTGCATCGTGTCACTGTCAGTTCGCCCAGATTGAACGGCGCACCCGTGCCGCTGATCTTGCCCTGTGTCATGACAAGACCGGCTTCGGGTTTGCGCAAATGGGTAAAGTCTTCCTCGCGTCCCAGAGCATTCCAACGACTCGAAAGCGTATCTGGATCGGCTTTGGCCAACACTGACATCCAGCGTTGCCTGATGGCAGTTTCATTTGAATCCAAAGGCATGACGGCGCTCCCCCAAGCATTGCCAATCGATCAACAGAGACATCAATACTCGCACTAGACAGCGCTTTTGCCTCGAAGCGACATTAGTGTCGGGAATTTGAGACAGTCTGGCGAATCTCTCCAATATTGTTGACTCCCCTGCCACGGTACCCTTCGCGCTACCGTCAGGAGGGTGCTGTCAGTCTAACGCGAACTCGCCTCCGTTAGACAAAGAGCGCCCCACCCTCGGCGTTCTTCAAGCCATGAGACCTCGCCACTCAGCCGAAGCGGTTGAGCGGGCGGCTTTGAATGTTTGACGATTTACGAGGTGGCGCTGGGCATTGAAGTGGTTGTGAAAGTTGGCGTGAACAGAGGCAAATTTCTGCAAGCTCTTCATCCTCCAAAACCGCTGTATCACACGTTATCTTCGTCGAAATGGTAGGTGGCTATTCTCGGCTCGTTTGTTCTTCCAGCGCCCCTTCCTACGGCGATCGAGATTTCCTAGTTCACGCATTGCGGCAGGGTAGGATCTGGGGCCGTCGGTCAAGATCCTTTCGGCCTTAACGTGGCGCTTCAACGCCTTCTTCAAGAACCGCAGCGCCGCAGCTTTGTCCCGGTTCTTGATAACGTAACTATCGAGAACTTCGCCTCCATGATCGACCGCAAACCACAGATAGTGTGTCTCGCCATTGATCTTCACAATACTTCATCAAGGTGCCGGCGCCAATGCCGAAAGCGCTTCATTCTTGAGACCCGTTGGCGTCGACTGTCTGCCGCAAACATCGGTCCAAACCTGTTCCATCAGAAGCGGACGGTTTCGTGGCAGATGTCGCTGCCACGTTCTGAGAGAATGTCCACAACATTCCGCAAACTCAGTGGAAATCGAACGTACATCATAACAACGAGGCGGGTCACCTCAGGCGATGAGTTGAAACGACGAAATGAACTTGGTGGCTTGGCTCTAGACTTCCGTCTCATGGCAGCAAATTAGCAGCCCTACTCAGTACCTGCCGCGTTAGTCTGACAAGACCAGCTTGAGGGACGTCGTTCTATCCCGTTTCTTGTTTGCATGGCACCTATGCAACCAACCTCCATGATATGAGGCAAATTATGAGCAATCTAGGGTCGTTCAGTCGCGAAGCTGCTTCCCGGGTAATCCGGTGACTGTTTGTAAGATCGCTCGCTGCAAGGTCTTTCCATTTGGTAACACTTCCGTAGATAGTGCGCGCTGTAGAATCTCCCTCGCCTGTCTTGGTTTTCCTTCTAACTGGGCGAGTAGTATCAGTGCTAAAGACCCAGAAAAAGAACTTGGATCAAGGCGTCTTGCGACTTTAGCACCCCGACGTGCCGCTTCCATGTCACCAGCAAGAAAATCCAGCACAGCGAGCGAGCCATGTGCTTCCCCGAAAGTATCGTCGATAGATTTGGCTCTCTCGAACCGATCTCTCGCGGTCGCCAGGTCGTCGTGCAAAGCATAGGCCCATCCTGCAGCGATCCAAGAGCCTAGATGGTCTCCAAACTGTGAGGCCCCTGCATCCATAGACTCCGCAGCGTCACGATATAGCCCACGCGCCAGTGAAACCATACCCTTGCCGATTTGAGCGCGCGGGTTCCTGTCGCCTGTGGCAAGTGCCTTCTCAAAGGCGGCATCTGCGTCGTCGACTTCGTTTTCAGCAAGCCTTAGAGTTCCAAGTGTGGTCAACGCATCTGGATGATCTCCAGCTTTTAACGCCGCCTCTAGCGCAAGCTTAGGACGGTCCAAATCCATTGCCAGAACCGAAGCGGCAGCATGTAGCGGTTGATAATTCGGATACTTGTCGAGATAAGCCTCCATCTTGATCTGCGCATTTTGGAACTTGCCGAGTTGATGGTGAATTTGCAGGTCGAGTAAAGCAGCCTGTGGAAGCTCACCGGTCTCTTCAGCACCCAGATACTTCAACGCTTCATCAAAATCGCCACTTAGGGCCAAACTGTAGGCCACATTGAAATTAAGGGCGACATCTTCCACCCCGTCTGTCCCCGCAGCCGCAATATGCCATTTCTTTGCAAGGTCCCCTCGATTAGTTCGCAATGCAGCGATACCAGCTGCATTTGCTAACGCGCCGGATAGAGGTTTAAGACCATCTAGCGTTACGAAACAGTCCACAGCGAATTGAAAGTCACCTTCCTCTGATGCCGCATATGCGACATCCACCAATAGGCTAGGGTTGTTTGGGTCGCTCTCAAGGAAGGATCTGAGCACCGCGTACTGTGATTTTTCAGCCATACCTGCGAGCTCCCGTTGGTTTTCTCTACGCCTGCTCCAGCTGAGGAACCTTCACGATCCCAAAGCTGCTTAGCGATGTACGGAGAGGAATTTCTTCGACCGATACGACAGATAAATGCGGCATTGCGCGCTGCACCAGTCGCACCATGGCGCGTCTTATTGGACTCGCACACAACAGCACTGGACTGCGCCCTTGGCGTGCCATGTTGTCAACCAGTGGCGACAGGGATTGCAAGACTTGCTCTGCCAATTTCGGATCGGCGGAAATCAGGTTTTCCGATTGCGTCTCGCCCAGATTGGCAAGAATTCGGTTTTCCAGTCTGGGATCAAAGCTCAGGACAGCAAGATCTGAGTTGGCCCCTCGCAGGCCAGCACAGATCGCTACAGCGAGATGCTGGCGCAACTTCTCACTTAATGCCGCAGGGTCTTTTTCGTGTCGGCCGATATCGACAAGGGTTTCAAGGATGAAATCGATATTGCCAATGGATACGCGCTCGTGAAGAAGGTTTTGCAACACCCTTTGAACGTCTGATGCTGTAAGCATATTGGGTATAAGCTCTTCGACAAGGCCGGGTTGCCGATCCCTCACCTGATCAAGCAATTCGACGGTTGCGGCGCGGGTAAGCAGCGTAGAAACTTCGGACTTGATAACTTCGCCAAGATGAGCGGTAAGAACTGTCTCAGCGTCGACGACGCTATATCCAGACTTACGCGCCTCCTCAGATCGATCAGGATTAATCCAGATTCCGTCCAGACCATAGGCCGGGTCTTTGCCCGCTGTACCTTCAATAGGTTTTGTGTTTTCGCTTTGCTTAAGCGCAAGGGCGTGGTCGGGGCGGACTAGCCCCGACCCGTAGACATCGCCGAATATTGCGATCTGATAATTGAGTGCGCCAAGCTCAGAGTCTTCCAAAATTGAAACCTTGGGATGAGAAAACCCGAAAGTACGCTCGACAGTTTCCCGCTGCTTTCCGATGCGGTCCAAAAGCAGGTCCTGACGATCTTGCCATGCAGCCCTCAGGTCTTGTCCCAAACGCAGCTCAATGGAACGCATTGAGTGGGTGACGACTGTTGCTCCATCATCTTCCAGCTCACCAGTCTCACCTGCGGGCTTTCCAGTCTTGCGAGTTTTGAACCAAGAAGCAAACGCCAGGGCACCTACGATCAGGATCGGCCACTTCGGCATTCCCGGCAAAAGCAACATGACCAAAAGGATAGCTGCGACGATAAGAGGTATCCGAGGCTCGGATGCGAGTTGCTTAAAGATCTCATTGCTCAATCGTCGGTCAGCCGCAGATCGAGTGACAATGATGCCCGTGGCAACAGAGATGATGAGCGCGGGTAATTGGGTAGCGATCCCGTCACCGATCGTGAGGAGAGTAAAACGCTGTAGTGCTTCTTCCCAACCCATTCCCATCTGAGCAATCCCAACGGTGAGCCCTGCAATGATATCAACCAGAACGATGATCACCCCGGCTATGGCATCGCCTTTCACAAACTTGCTCGCGCCGTCCATAGCACCATAGAAGCTGGCCTGCTTCTCCAGTTCTGTGCGTCTGGATTTAGCTTCATCTTGGCTGATCAGACCAAGATTCAAGTCGGCATCAATGCTCATTTGCTGGCCAGGCATAGAGTCGAGCGTGAAACGTGCCGCCACCTCAGAGACACGCTGCGCTCCGCTGGTCACCACAACATATTGAACGACGACAAGAATCACGAATACGACCAAGCCAATAATGAAATTGCCTTGGACTGAGTAGGAACCGATAGAGTCGATGACTTCTCCCGCGTCCGCACCCGTCAAAATCAAGCGTGTTGCTGCAACATTCAACGAAAGCCGAAACAAAGTAGCAACAAGCAGAATTGACGGAAATGTCGAGAACTCGACAGGCTTCGCAACGTAAAACGTCAAGAGGAGTATTGTGAAACCAAACCCGAAATTCACAATGATTGCAAGATCGAGAAGTGCAGGCGGGATCGGTGCAAACAATATTACAAGGATGGACAGAGTACCTAGTACTAGGGCTAAATCCTTGTTTTTGTCGAGCAGGGTGCCAATCATACTGTCACCTCACTGTTTTGCGGTGGTTGATGATCTGCGCGTTGGCGCAAATTGCGATATAGCTTAGCAACATCTCGATAGTGAGATTCACTAATTTCGCGTCCTGCTTGACTGTCAGCATAGAGGGCACGCGCCAACGCTGGGCTCGAGATAATAGGGACAGCATGAAGCGATGCCTTCCGCTTCAAAAGAAGCGCAGAGTGGCCATAACCCTTTGCTTGTACAACGGGCGCGACGTCTCGAGCTGGCTGGTATCTCAATGCGACTGCGTAATGTTCGGGGTTGACCACGACCATGTCAGAGCCAGGTACGGCGGCAAGCTGGTCGGCCTGTTGGCTCATTTGTTTATGCAGGTCTTTGCGCTTTTGCTTCAGGCGTGGTTCGCCTTCGCGATCCTTTGTCTCGCGAGCCAGTTCGCGCCGACTCATGCGCATCTGTTTGCGAAACTCTGAACGGACGATCACCTGGTCAATGGCAGCAAAAACGAGCGCTAAGCCGATAAATGCAAAAACAAGACGCAGAGCCGTTACTTCTGACGCTACGGCCAATTGTTGGGCTCCTGTGAGCTGCACACCGAATTCCGACAGCGACACGATGCCAACAATTCCTGCTGCCGTCGTGTAAAAGACAAATTTGACGACGTTCTTGATCGTCTCTTTCAAGAGTCTCAGGCTGAAAAGCCGCTTCAAGCCTTGAGCGGGATTCAGCCTCTTAAAATCCGGCTTGAGGGGGTGCATGGTAAAGATAAACCCACGCAGCTGGAGCAATTCCACAGCAATCAGAACCATCGCAATCATTGCTCCAAAAAGAACGATTGGTTGGAACGAGTACCAGTAGACTGAACCTATGAAGGCTAGAGCCTCATTCGCATCACCATCTCCACGTGTCCCCGAAACGAAGCTGTGACGCATCATCCATGCCAATCGAACGAAAAAGCCATGCCCAGCAAAGGTTGTGATCGAACCAAGCACAATAAGGCCTGCGGCAAAGCTCAAGTCCATTCCACGCGCAACTTGCCCTTTCTCGCGGGCCTTCTTGAGTTTGAAAGGAGTGGCCTCCTCAGATTTGCTCTGCTCGTCACCGCTTTCACTCATTGTGTCGCTCCCAGGAGGGAAACCGGTTCAGCCATCCCAAGACGTAGAACTCGTATAAACACGCCGAGAGACAGTGACATACAGAACGGCAGAGTAATGAGCATCAACATTGCTTTCACTTGAAAACCAAGCAGCAAAACATTCATCTGTGGGAGAGTTCTGCTGAGAAAAGCTATCATAATGTCGGCGAGGAATATGGCCAGCATAGACGCGCCGACAAGCCCGATCGCCAGCAGGAACACGCCCCCCATGAGCCCCGTAATCACACTGAAATCGGGTACAAAAGGATCATGTCCAAGCGGGAGCAGCTCTACTGACGCGACCCAAATTGCAA
>JBCBMN010000056.1:0-17498 GCA_039822745.1 Pseudomonadota bacterium
CTGGCTGCTCACTAAGAAGATCGGCCGCGCGCGCGCCACCCGTATGATGATGCTGGGCGAGAAAATCAGCGGCGAACAGGCCGAGGAATGGGGTCTCATCTACAAATGCGTCGAGGATGATGCACTGATGACTGAGGCACGCGCGCTGGCTGAAAAGCTTGCCAATGGGCCGACGGTCGCGCTCCACCAGATCAAACGCAACATCTCGACCGCGCTCGATGGGACGATCAACGATGTGATTCTGGCCGAGGCCGAAGGACAAAAGATCGCCAGCAAGAGCGCCGATGCAATCGAAGGCAGCATGGCTTTCATGGAAAAGCGCAAGGCTGAATTCAAAGGCGCATGATCCGCACGCCAGAGCAATAGGGTGCAATAAGGTGACGCATCAGCCCCGGTCGCCAGATGCAGCGGCAATGGCGGCGGGCTTTATGGCTCTGATCGTCAGCGTGCTCGCCGTGATCATATGGCACCAGGCACTTGATTTCGATCCGTGCGACAATGTGATCAAGGCGGCTGGTGCTGACTGTTTGGAGCCGGGAGTTACCGGGCTCATTGTCGGAGCGGTTCTGGTATTGTTCGGTGGCTCTATCGCCTGGGGCGCTGTGCGAAACGGTCGCGTCGCCTTTGGCAACTGGCTGGAGGTGATCATCTATGCTTGGCTGGGCGTGATGGTGGCGGTGATCGGCAGCGGCTTTGCCTATGCCCAATGGACCCTAGGGCTTTGATCGGTCCGAAAAGCGTCGGGGCCGCTTTCAAGCGCGGATAAATCCCGATAAAGTCCCTCGCATGACTGATACAAACGACTCTCGGCCCACCCCCGCCGACTGGAAAGCTCTTGCTGACAAAGAGAGTAAAGGCCGCGATCTGGATTGGCAGACGCCAGAGGGCTTTACGATCAAGCCGCTTTACACTGCCGAGGATCATGCCGGCTGGGATCCGGGTCTGCCAGGCTTTGCGCCGTTCACGCGCGGGGTGAAGGCGAGCATGTATGCCGGGCGTCCGTGGACGATCCGGCAATATGCTGGTTTTTCGACCGCCGAGGAATCCAATGCCTTTTATCGCCGCAATCTGGCGGCTGGGCAAAAGGGACTGAGCGTCGCTTTCGACCTCGCCACCCACCGTGGTTATGACAGCGATCACCCGCGCGTGGTCGGCGATGTCGGCAAGGCGGGCGTCGCGATCGACACGGTCGCGGACATGGAGATCCTGTTCGACCAGATCCCGCTCGATGCGATGAGCGTCTCGATGACAATGAACGGTGCGGTGATCCCGGTTATGGCCTTCTTCATCGTCGCGGGTGAGCGTCAGGGTGTGCCGGTTGAGAAACTCTCAGGCACGATCCAGAACGACATCCTCAAGGAGTTCATGGTCCGCAACACCTATATCTACCCGCCTGAGCCGAGCATGCGGATCATCTCGGACATCATCGGATACACCTCGGCCAATATGCCGAAATTCAACTCTATCTCGATCAGTGGCTATCACATGCACGAGGCCGGGGCGACAGCGGTACAGGAACTCGCCTTCACCATTGCGGACGGCAAGGAATATGCAAAGCGCGCGATGGCCACAGGGCTTGATATTGATGCCTTTGCGGGGCGTCTCTCGTTCTTCTTCGGGATCGGCATGAACTTCTTCATGGAGATCGCCAAGCTGCGCGCCGCGCGCACTTTGTGGTACCGCGTTATGGACGACCTGGGCGCCCAGTCCGAGCGTTCGAAGATGCTGCGCACCCACTGCCAGACCTCGGGTGTGAGCTTGCAAGAGCAGGACCCGTACAACAACGTCATCCGTACCACGGTGGAGGCGCTGGCGGCGACGTTGGGCGGCACGCAATCGCTGCACACCAACGCGCTGGACGAAGCCATTGCGCTGCCAACGGACTTCTCAGCCCGCATCGCGCGCAACACGCAATTGGTGCTAAAGGAAGAGAGCGGCATCACCAATGTGGTCGATCCGTTGGGGGGCTCGCACTATATCGAAACGCTGACCGCGACGCTGGTCGACGAGGCGCAAAAGCTGATGGCCGAAGTCGATGCGGCGGGTGGGATGACAGCCTATGTCGACACGGGCGCGCCCAAGGCTGCTATCGAACGCGCGGCGGCGGAAAAGCAAACCAAGGTGGATCGCGGCGAGACGGTGATCGTGGGCGTCAACAAGTACCAGCTGGCCGAGCAGGACCTGATCGAGACGCTCGAGGTTGATAATGCCGCAGTGCGCAAAGGCCAGATTGAGCGCCTTGCCAAGGTTCGCAGCGGTCGAGACGAAGAGGCCTGCCGCGCCGCACTCGCTGCACTCACCGAAGGCTGCAAATCGGGTGGCCCAGGAGCAAAGAACGTGCTCGAACTCGCGGTCAACGCGGCGCGCGAAGACGCAACCTTGGGCGAGATTTCCTCAGCCATGGAAGAGGTGTTTGGCCGCCACGATGCAACGCCCAAACCGGTCAGCGGGGTCTATGCCAGCGCCTACGAATTTGATCGCCGCTGGGAGCAGGTCACCAATGGCGTCGACGCAGTGGAGCGCCGGTTGGGCCGCAAACCCCGCATCATGGTCGCCAAGATGGGGCAGGACGGACACGATCGCGGCGCTAATGTGATTGCCAGTGCCTTTGCCGATATGGGCTTTGAAGTGGTCTCAGGACCGCTGTTCCAAACGCCCGAAGAGGCTTGCGCGATGGCGCTGGAAAACGATGTCGATGTGGTTGGAGCGTCCAGTCTCGCTGCGGGTCACAAGACGCTGATTCCTGAGCTGATCCGCTTGCTCAAGGAAGCAGGACGACCAGATATCAAGGTCACCGCAGGCGGCGTGATCCCACCGCAGGACTATGATTTCCTGCGCGAGGCAGGGGTGCAGGGCATTTACGGCCCCGGCTCCAATGTGGTGGAATGCGCCGCCGATATCCTGACATTGCTGGGTCACAATATGCCGCCATTGGAGAGCGTGATGGAGGAGGCAGCTGAGTGATGGATCATTCACGGTATGAAGGTAAGCCCTTCCTTAAGTTCTTGGATTGCTTCGTTCTTGATGCGATCGATGAGCTGGATCACGAGACTTGCGACAGGCTGACTGAGATGGAGCCGAAGCTCGAAGCTACTTTTGGAACCACAGGTGGTTGGCGAGGCTACGTGTCGCAAACGATGCAGTTTCCCGAAGATCTGCCAAGTAGGATTGCGCAGATTTGGCGTGAGGGCTCAGTAAGAATGCGAGAAGGCGATATGGAGCCCGATCCAATCCAATTCACACATCAATTTGTCGATACAAATTTTCCGACAGAATAGGCACATGCAATGACAGACCTACCCGAAGGCACCCGTCCTGAGACGCTTTCCATCCACGCCGGATGCGAGCCCGACCCCACCACCAAGGCACGGATCACGCCGATCTATCAGACCAGCTCCTACGTCTTTGACAGCGCTGAGCACGCGGCCAAGCTGTTCTCGCTGCAGGAATTCGGCAATATCTATTCGCGCATTTCCAACCCCACCAATGACGCGCTCGAAGCCAAGATCACCGCATTGGAAGGCGGCGTTGGCGCGCTGTCTTGCGGCTCGGGGCATGCAGCGCAAATCCTTGCCTTTCACTCGCTGATGGAGCCGGGTTGCAACGTGGTTGCGGCCAAGAAGCTCTATGGTGGCTCGCTCAACCAGCTGGGCGAGGCGATCAAGAAATTTGGGTGGGAAGCGCGCTTTGTCGACACAGACGATCACGACGCGGTGAAGGCCGCCATCGATGATCAGACCCGCGTCGTCTTTATCGAAAGCCTCGCCAATCCCGGCGGTGTCGTCAGTGATATTCAGGCGATTGCCGATATTGCCCATGCTTGCGGCGTTCCGCTGATGGTCGACAACACGATGGCGACGCCTGCTTTGTGCCGCCCCTTCGAGCATGGCGCGGATATCATCGTCCACTCGATCACCAAGTTTCTGAATGGCCATGGCAATGCGATTGGCGGTGTGATCGTCGATAGCGGCTCGTTCGACTGGAAGGCGCATGGCGACAAGTTTCCCTCGATGACGCAGCCCAGCGGCTCGTATCACGGCGTGGTGCTGGTCGATGCGCTGGCGGAGATGGGGCCGATTGCCTTTATCACGAGCTGCCGCATTCACGGCCTGCGCGATTTGGGGCCGAGCCTTGCGCCGATGAATGCTTTTCTTGCGCTGACCGGGATGGAGACGCTCTATCTGCGCATGGAGAAGCATTGCGAAAACGCGCTGGCGCTGGCTGAGTGGCTTAAGGAACATGAGCAGGTGGAATGGGTCAGCTATGCCGGCCTGCCCGAAGACCCTTACAACGCCAATGCGCAGGAATATCTCGGCGGCAAGGGCGGATCGGTGTTCACCTTTGGCCTGAAAGGTGGGTACGAGGCGGGCGTGAAGCTGGTCTCCAGCGTTAAGCTTTTCAGCCACTTGGCCAATATTGGTGACACCCGCTCCCTGATCATCCATCCCGCTTCAACCACGCACAGCCAGCTTTCTGAAGAAGAGCTTCTGGCAGCGGGCGCAGGCCCGGACGTGGTCCGCCTTTCGGTCGGGATCGAGCATATCGAGGACATCAAGGCGGATCTGGCGCAAGGGTTGGCGCAGCTGTGATGAAGGCCTGATTTGTCCCTCGGTTTCAGTGTCAATGACCTTCTGCCCAAAGCGCGTGGCGGCGGTAAGTTGCGCATGGGGCTGGTCAAGCTGGAGCCAGACCAATGGCTCCAGCCACAGCCTGATTTGGCCGAGCGGGCGACAGGCTTTGCCGGGTATCCCGAGGGCGTGCAGCTAACCCCCTATGCCGGGGAGCCGGGACGCGAACTGGCAGCGAAACTGGGCGTGGAGGGCGCTCTTCCCGAGGCCGCTGCAAGCGCGCATGAGGATATGTGCCTGCTCCAACGCTTTGCCGGGGAAGAGCAATATCGCCTGATCGGCGCGGCCGTCGCCTGGCCGACAGACTGGCGCCCGAAAGACAAGCTCGGCCTGCCCTTGCGCGCACTTCATGCGCCTATTGCGGGGTATGAGGAGCAACTCGCCACCGGGGTGGACCGGTTCATGGACACACTCAAACCTGGCGCGATCTTTGGGCGCTGCAATTGGTTCATCGCGCCCACCGGGCAGCGCCGATGGCTGGCAGAAGGGGAGCCTCAAGAGCAATTCGGACATGTCACCACGCAAAATGCGGGAGAGACGCTGTTCGTCCGCTCCGAACGCCAGACTTTGCGCCGCTTGCCGCAAACCGGAGCGATCCTTTTCACCATCGGCGTCTATGTCGAGCCGCTTGGGTCTTTAAGCCCACCAAACCTGGCATGCCTTGCGGACGCGGTACGAACGCTTGTCTCGGGCGAAGGCGACCGCCGCGGCGCTCCGGCATACGCGCAGGCGCTTCAAAGCTACGCCTCACAGCTTGCGAAATGATCGCAACAAGGATTGCCTGAGCGCTCGCAAGACGCCATAGGCTTGGCCGGCAGAACAATAAACGGACCGGAGAGACCCCCTTGTTTTCCAAGATCCTGATTGCGAACCGCGGCGAGATCGCTTGCCGTGTCATCACCACCGCGCGCAAAATGGGCATTGCCACGGTTGCGGTTTATTCAGACGCGGATGCGCGCGCGCCGTTTGTACGCATGGCGGACGAGGCGGTGCATATTGGCCCTGCTCCCGCAGCGCAAAGCTATCTGATCCCTGAGAAAATCATCGCCGCGTGCAAGGAAACCGGCGCTGAAGCGGTGCATCCGGGCTATGGCTTCCTGTCCGAGCGCGCCAGCTTTGTCGAAGCGCTGGAAGCAGAAGGTATCGCCTTTATCGGCCCGCCTGCCGGAGCCATCGCGGCAATGGGCGACAAGATCGAATCCAAGAAACTGGCACGCGAAGCAGGCGTCAACGTCGTCCCCGGCTTTGTCGGCGAAATCCGCGATACCGATCATGCCGTCGAGATTTCGAACGATATCGGCTATCCGGTGATGATGAAGGCCAGCGCCGGGGGCGGGGGCAAGGGGATGCGCCTCGCGTGGTCTGAAACCGATGTGCGCGAAGGCTTTGAAGCGACCAAGCGCGAGGGCCTCAATTTCTTCGGCGATGACCGTGTTTTCATCGAGAAGTTCATCGAGAACCCGCGCCATATCGAGATCCAGATCCTGGGCGACAAGCACGGCAACACGCTTTACCTGAATGAGCGTGAATGCTCGATCCAGCGCCGCCATCAGAAGGTTGTCGAAGAAGCCCCGTCGCCCTTTGTCACCGAGGAAATGCGCAAGGCCATGGGCGAGCAATGCGTCGCTCTTGCCAAGGCGGTGGATTACCATTCGGCAGGCACTGTCGAGTTGATTGTCAGCGGCGCGGACAAGACGGGCAAGAGCTTCTACTTCCTCGAAATGAACACCCGCCTGCAGGTGGAACATCCGGTGACCGAAGCGATCACGGGGATCGATCTGGTCGAACAGATGATCCGGGTCGCTGCCGGCGAGAAGCTGACCATGACGCAGGACGATATCGGCATTGATGGCTGGTCGATCGAGAACCGCGTCTATGCCGAGGATCCCTATCGCGGCTTCCTGCCCTCAACCGGGCGTCTGATCGAATATTCGCCCACCATTCCCGGCTGGACCGAGGATGCAGAGGTTGGCGGCAAAGCTCGCCGTGGCATCGCGCACGGTGCGGGCGCCTTGCGCGTTGACGATGGCGTGTTCGAAGGCGGCGAAGTCTCGATCTATTATGACCCGATGATCGCCAAGCTGATCACATGGGCTCCCACTCGCGAAGAGGCGGCTGACCTGCAGATCGAAGCGCTCGATTCCTTCAGGATCAAGGGGCTCGGCCATAATGTCGATTTCCTCAGCGCGATCATGCAACATGAACGGTTCCGCTCGGGCGAACTGACCACCGCATTTATCGCTGAGGAATATCCCGAAGGCTTCCAAGGCGCTCCGGTCAGTGAAGAGATGCAGCGCCTGTTGGCCGCGATTTGTGCGGGCAATGAGTTCACGCTGCAAAGCCGCGCGCGTCGTATCTCAGGCCAATTGTCAGGCGATGATGGCAGCGCTGGCGTTCAGCGCGTCACGTCGGAGTGGATGGTCAAGATCGGGGACACCCGCCACGAAGTGGTGCTGGGCGATGGTCATGCCATGGTCGATGGAGTCGAGGTTCAGGGGTATTGCGACTGGCTGCCCGGTATGGTGGAAGCGACCGCGACTGTCAGCGATGGCGAGACCTTTGGTTTGATGGTTGAGCGCGACGGATCGCATTGGGTGATCACAACGCGCGGCGCTTCGACCCGCGCGCTAGTCTTGCCGCTGCATCTTACAGGGCATGAGGCGCTGATGCTGGAGAAAGAGGCGCCCGATCTTTCCAAGATGCTCATCTGCCCAATGCCGGGCATGCTGGTGAAGCTGCATGTTGGCGAAGGGGAAGCCGTTCAGGCCGGACAGCCTCTCGCGACCGTCGAGGCGATGAAGATGGAAAATATCCTGCGTGCCGAAAAGGAAGGAACAATCGCCAAGATCAACGCCGATGTCGGCGATAGCCTTGCGGTTGATGCGGTGATCCTCGAGCTGGAATGAGGCCGTCTTCGGGTTTCAAATCGTAAACACCGCTAGGCAAAAGCACCTAGGAAAAGGGTTAACCCAGTTTCTTGTGATCGCTCCCGGAAATCTGCATATTTCCGCCAAGTGCTTGTATTTGTGTGACCCATTTTGGAACTCACCTTCCAGTATACATAATATTGCTGGCTAATTGCCCCTTAACCCCCGACAATGCTGAGATTAGAGGGTGCCGAGTCGCACTCTCAGCCATTTGTACTCCGTTGGACGCTCCAATTGGCTCCAACTGACAAGGGGGGATGGGATTATGGCTAGAAGTGGACGCGGTTACTTTGACCGCAAGGGCAATTTCTTCAAAACGCCGCAGGATGCGACGATCAGTGATCTTGCCGCTCTGTTGGGACAGATTGGCGAAGGCGAAAGCCTCGCTCCGGGTATCGCGTTTATGCTGCTCGAACGCCGCAAAGAGATAGAGACCCTGTTCGCCGATCACGATGTGATGGTCTCGGACGCTGCTGACGAGAAAGTGTCTCCGATCAGCGCGAAGGTCTCAGAGATCAAGGGACGGGCTACGGTTTAACCGTCGAGGATCGCGACGGCGCGGATCCAGCCTGCGCTCGCACGTTCGATTTTGACCGGGAAGCAACTGAAGGTGAAGCCGTGCGAAGGCAGCGCGGCGAGGTTGGTGAGCTTCTCGATCTGGTAATAGGGGCGGATGCGACCCGCCTTGTGACCTTCCCAGATGATCGCCGGGTCCTTGGTTTCAGCCCAGCGCTTGGCAGTGTGGCTGAAGGGCGCGTCCCAGCTCCAGGCATCGGTGCCAACGACTTCGACGCCGCGCTGGGTCAGCCAAAGTGTGGCTTCCGCTCCAAGACCCACGCCTTGATCGGTGAAGTTGTCCGTGCCGTACACCGCGCCGGACTGAATCAGAACAATATCAAGCGGTTGTAGGTCATAACCTATGCCTGAAAGAGCCGCCTCCAGTTCCGCAGCGCTCACCACATGGCCATGCGGGAGGTGCGAGAAATCGAGCTTCACTCCGGGGCGGAAGAACCGATCGAGCGGTGCTTCATCGATGCTGGGAGCAGGCTTGGCGCCTTCGTGCGTGGTTGAGTGATAGTGCCACGGCGCGTCCATATGTGTGCCGTTATGCGTGGACAGCTGGAGCATCTCCACTGCCCACCCTTCGCCATCGGGCAGATCATTCTTTTCTAGGCCCGGGAAGAACATCGCGATCTGTTCCCATGTATCCTCATGCGTCATATAGGTCACTTGCGGGCGCATTACTTCGGGATCAGACACGACATCATTGGTGATGGGGATCGAGAGATCGATAAAGCGGGTCATGCTGTGGTTCCTGCGTGCAGTTCCTCGTCCAGAAATGCAGCGATGTCACCAAGGTCAACGTCGCGCGCGAGATAGGCTTCCCCGATCGCGCGCAGCAGCAGGAAAGGAAGGGTTGCGCCCTCCATCTTCTTGTCATGGCGCATATGATCAACCAGTCGCGCGCCGTCGCAGCCAAGGCCAAGCTCGTGGATTTCAGCGCGCATATCGACCGCCTTTATCGCCCGCATCACGCGCTCTGCGTCATCTGCAGAAAGCTCGCCGCGCCGGGCAGAATAGCGTGCCGCCAGAACCATGCCCAGCGCCACCGCTTCTCCGTGCAGCAGCCGGTCTGAAAAGCCGGTTTCCGCCTCGATCGCATGGCCAAATGTGTGGCCGAGATTAAGCAGGGCACGCACCCCGGTGGTCTCGCGCTCGTCCTCCTCGACGATGCGCGCCTTGGCGTGAATGCTGGTGGCAATGGCCTGATGCAGCGCCGCCGGATCGCGCGCGAGCACTTTGGCGCCGTTTGCCTCAAGCCAGGCGAAGAAGTCCGCATCGCCCAGCAGTCCGTATTTGAGCACTTCTGCATAGCCTGCACGCATTTCCCGATCTGGCAGCGTGTCGAGCACCAGCGGATCGATCAGCACGTGATCAGGCTGGTGGAAGGCACCGATCAGATTTTTACCCGCAGCGGTGTTGATCGCGGTCTTGCCGCCCACTGAACTGTCCACTTGCGAGAGCAGAGTGGTGGGAACTTGCACAAACCGACATCCGCGCTTGGTCACCGCGCAGGCAAAGCCAGTCAGGTCACCGACCACACCGCCGCCAAGGGCGACAACGATGCTTGAACGGGTAACGCCCAAATCCAGCATCCAGTCGGTCAGTTCTTCCAAAACTCGCCAGCTTTTGGCGCCTTCGCCCGGTTCGACGACGAACCATTGCGCGTCAAATCCCCAATGGAGAAGCTCTTGCTCGATTGCTTTGCGAAAAAGGCGATGAGTATTGGTGTCCGCAACAATCGGAACAAGGCCATCGCTTAGAATTCCTTCGGCCACCGCTGCACCAATTTCACCAAGGCAACCCGGTTGGATATGGATTTGGTAGCTCTCTCCGTTCAGCAGAACGGCGACACTTTCATTCTGACTCATCCCTGCCACTCCCCAATACCGCGCAAGATTGCATGGGCTGTGTCGGCATGTGGACCGTCATCGCTTTGCACCCGCACATGGGCTTGCGAATAGAAGGGCTGGCGTTCCCGATAAAGCCGGGAGAGGATTTCGCGCGGGTCTCCGGTTTTCAGCAAGGGGCGGTGATCCCGCCGCGATGTGCGCTCCACCAAAGTCTCGATATCGCAGTCGATCCATATGGCGATCCCCCGGTCAAGGATCAGCGCGCGTGTCTCGGGATCGATAAAGGCGCCGCCTCCAGTCGCAATCACGCCGCGCCGCTCTTCTATCAATCGGGCAATCACGCGGCGCTCACCATCGCGGAAATAGGCTTCGCCAAACTCTTCGAAGATTTCCGGGATTGAGCGCTGCGCGGCCGCTTCGATTTCATCATCGGCATCGACAAAGCCGCATTCCATAAGGCTCGCCAACCTGCGGCCAACGGTCGACTTACCCACGCCCATCAATCCAACCAGCACAACGGGCCGGTCGATCTGCGTGACAGTCGCGCTTTCATCACTTACCAGCTCATAAGGTTTGGGATCAGTGTTCGGGTGGGTAGGGTCAGTCATTGCTCTCCCGCCTATAGATGGGGTACGGCCCGCGCAATATGCACAAACGGTTCGCCAACATCGGGCAAAAGCTTGCCAAGCCTCTTTCAGCCGGGCGCGCGAAGACTGTCAGAAGCCGCCGCCTGGCCGGTTTTGCAGTGCTTGGCCTGTTTGTAATTATGGCCGTCGCATGGTTCGATGGCGGGCAAGAGCCGATCCATACGATCGTCCAACCGGTCGACATGCCTCCCGTGGGAGAAGGCACATGAGAAACCGCGTTTGGATTGTGACCGGCATAGTCGGCGCGCTGGGCGGAGCGGTGCTGGGCGGCCTTGCGATTGCTCAGGAAGCGCCGGAATCGCTTTTGCCGCCGGGCTTTGCCAATCCGACGCCAACCCCGTCGCCGCCGCCGTCGCCCGCACCCTTACCGACAGCCGCGCCCGTGCCCGCAGCGCCTCTCGCCCCTGCGCCGCCGGCTCCGGCCGCAGATGAAAACGCACCGCTTGGCCCGATCACGCTGCCGCCCGTTTCCGAGCTAAGTGATGAAGAATTGCGGGACATTCCGACGCTGGAAGAGCTCGAAATGCTCACGACCGATGAACTGGATGATCTCTTCGGTCTGAAGCCCAAATACGATATTCCACCCGCTGCGCGTCGGTCTTTGGCGCAGGTTGGTGTGATTGCCCCTGAGGAAGGCGGCTTTCAGGTTGAAAGTCTGAACAAGCAGCCCGCCGCTCTGGTCCGGGCAATGCTGCAAGGGACCGATACACCTTTGGTCTCGCGCTGGGGGCATATCCTGATGCGCCGCGCTCTTGCCAGCCGGATGCAGGCGCCTGAGGGCATGAACCCGGTCGAGTTCGCTGCGCTGAGAGCTGGCGCGCTCAATCGTATGGGCGAATATGCCGTCGCGCGCGCGCTCATTCAGGACGTTGATACTGGCAATTGGTCCGAAGCGCTTGCCAACGAGGCGCTGACTTCCTCCATCGCTGACATTGATCCGGTGGGCGTGTGCCCCTTCGTGCGTTTGCGCGGAGCGCCCGAGGCAAGCGAAGAGCGCGCGTCGCAGTGGAAACTGATCGGAGCGATCTGCAACGCCTATGCGGGCGAGACAGCTTTGGCCGGGTCACAACTTGATGCGGCGTTGAACGAGGACATCTCACCGGCCATCGATGTGCTTCTGGCGCGGCGCTTCGCCGGTGCAGCGGGTCGCGGGCAGCGCGCGGTTTCGATTGAGTGGGATGGCGTGAACACGCTCAATCCGTGGCGCTTTGCAATGGCGAATGCCGTGGGAGAGCCTCTGCCGCCTGCTCTGCTGGAAGATGTGGGCCCCTACTACGCCCGGACCGGGGCAAGCGCGGCGATGCTCCCACTGGCGCAGCGCGCCGAATACGCCTCGCGCGCGGTTGAGGAAGGGCTATTCTCGGCTCAAGCGATGGTGGACCTCTACAGCGAGGTGTATTCTGACGCCGCGATTGGCGGTCTTCTGGGTGAGCGCGCGCGCCTGCTGCGCACCGCCTATCTCGCGCCTGAGCCATCGGGACGTATCAATGCGATGGAGACGCTCTGGTCCGACGGATCGAGCGGCGATGCGCACTGGGCGCAGGTTCTGACCGCCTATGCCGCTGCGCGCATCCCCCCGGCGCAATCCAGTGCCGCGCAGGCGGACGGCTTGATTTCATCCATGCTGGCAGCGGGCCTTGATCGCGATGCGCTGGCGTGGAAGCCTTTTGTCGAACAGGGGAGCCTCGGCTGGGCGCTTATCACCCTGTCAGAGAGTGACAGCGCCGTTGTCCCGCAAACCGGTCTCGATCTGTTTGTCGACAATGATGACAGCGACGAATACCGCAAATCGCAATTTCTGATTGCCGGTCTTGCCGGTCTTGGCCGGGTAGGGGCAGCGGATCAGGGTGCTTTCGATAGCCGCCTGTCGCTGGGGCTGGAGCGAGAGACGCGCTGGGCGCGGACGATTGCGCGTGCCGCCGAAGTGCGCAATCCGGCGCTTGTCGCAATGCTCGTGGGGCTGGGCATGCAGGGCGATGACTGGTCGCAGATGACGCCGCTTCATCTCTACCATATCACGTCGGCGCTTGTCCGAGTGGGCCTTCGCGCTGAGGCTCGGATGATTGCGGCAGAGGCCGTCTCGCGGAGCTGACACTGAGTGGCTGATGTCCGCATCGACTGACGCATTTCTCGACATGTTGAGCGCTGAGCGCGGCGCGGCACCCAATACGCTGGCGGCCTATCGCCGCGATCTTGATGGGGCGGAGGAACTGATCGGCGATCTGGCGGATGCAAGCCGGGCGCAGATCGCCAAGCTCTCGGGCGAATGGGCCGCGCTTGCGCCGTCAACGGTGGCGCGCAAGGCATCGGCACTGCGCCAATATTTCGGGTTTGCGCTGGATGAAGGCTGGCGCGGGGATGATCCTTCGGGCGCTTTGCCCAATCCGCGCGCGCGCCGTCCTCTGCCCAAGG
The DNA here is from genome assembly GCA_039822745.1 of Pseudomonadota bacterium. Lineage (GTDB taxonomy): Bacteria > Pseudomonadota > Alphaproteobacteria > Sphingomonadales > Sphingomonadaceae > Erythrobacter. The sequence goes on from JBCBMN010000056.1 coordinate 13,029, forward strand.
TTCTTTCGCATAATGCAGTCGATGCTCTGTTTGAGCGCGCCGAACTGGAGGCTTCATCGGGAAAGCCTGCAAGCGTGCGTCAGCTGGCTCTGCTGGAACTTCTCTATGGGTCGGGCCTGCGCGCGAGCGAGCTGGTGGGCCTGCCGCTGGTGGCGCTGCCGCGCGATGCGCCTGTCATGACCATCACGGGCAAGGGCGGGGTTAGCCGCATGGTCCCGATCAGCGAGCGGGCACGCGAGGCCTTGGCGCGCTGGCTTGAACTGCGGCCCAAGGAGCCAGCTTCGCGTTTCCTTTTCCCCTCGCGCGGCGGCAAGCATTTGAGCCGGGTGCGCCTCTTTCAGATGCTCAAAGAGCTGGCGGTTCGCGCCGGCCTCGATCCTTCGGGTATCAGCCCTCACGTCCTGCGCCACGCCTTTGCGACACATCTGCTCGAAGGGGGGGCAGACCTGCGGATGCTCCAGACCCTGCTGGGCCATGCCGATATCGGAACCACTCAGATCTACACCCATGTCGATGCTGCGCGGCTGGTCGAACTTGTGAATTCGCGACATCCTCTTGCGACACGCTCGCGGGTCGACTAGCGAAATTGGCATGATCTCATACCTTGAATTTGAGAAGCCGGTCGCAAGCCTTCATGAGCGCATTGCCGAATTGCGCAGTGTCGATGCCGATCACAATGTCGATGTTTCGGCTGAAATTGAGCGGCTTGAAGGCAAGACCGCTGAGCTTTTGGCCAGCACCTACGCTTCGCTTACTCCGTGGCAGAAAACGCAGGTAGCCCGGCATCCGGCGCGCCCGCATTTTCACGACTATGTCGCGAATGCCTTTGAGGAATTCGTCCCGCTGGGCGGTGATCGCTATTTCGGCGATGACCTGGCGATCATGGGTGGCTTTGCCAAGCTGAATGGCCGCCGTGTGATGCTGATCGGGCATGAAAAGGGCAATGATACGCAAAGCCGCATCCGCCACAATTTCGGCATGGGCAAGCCAGAGGGCTATCGCAAGGCGATCCGCCTCATGGAGATGGCTGGACGATTCGGGCTTCCGGTCGTCACCTTGGTCGATACCTCGGGCGCGTTTCCGGGGATCGAAGCCGAAGAGCGCGGTCAGGCCGAAGCGATTGCCCGTTCAACCGAGGCATGTCTGGCGCTTCCGGTGCCGATGGTGGCTGTGATTGTTGGCGAAGGCGGCTCAGGAGGCGCAGTCGCGCTGGCGAGTGCTGAGCGTGTCCTGATGATGGAACATGCTGTTTATTCGGTGATTTCGCCGGAAGGTTGCGCCTCGATCCTGTGGCGCACATCGGAAAAGGCACCCGAAGCAGCCGAAGCAATGAAGGTGACGGCGCAGCATCTCAAACGGCTCGATGTTGTCGATCGGATCGTCAAAGAACCCGTCGGCGGGGCGCATCGTGATCCCAAGGCGGCGAGCGAGGCTTTGGGCAAAGCCATCGATGAGGAACTCAACGCACTGACCAAGAAATCGAGTGCGGACCTGATACGGATGCGCGAAGAGCGCTTCCTGCAGATGGGCGGCTGAACCGGCTCAACGCTATGAAGCTTACGTCAGGATACAGGCTGCGCCCTTGCCGGGCGCGGACCTTTCGCTGTACTTGCACACAGCAGAGGTAATCGCAGGGGGCAGGAGAGGGATATGCCAAGCAAACGCCGTGTCATCTGGGCCATGGGAGCAGCGCCCGCCGCTCTCGCTTTGAGTGGATGCATGGGGGCAGGGGGCTCGATCCCGTCCGCTTCCACTCCGATCACCGAATCAGAAGCCGCGCAGGGCGCTGAGTATCACCCGCAATTGCTGGCCGAATTCGGCGGCGCGATGACTGGCCCGCAGGCCCTTTATGTCGAGCAGGTAACTACAAATGTGGCGGTGCATTCCGGGCTGGGCGGCGCGCGCGACAGTTTTACGGTTAGCCTGCTGAACTCCCCGGTGCACAACGCTTTCGCGGTGCCGGGCGGCTATGTTTACACAACCCGTCAGCTTGTGACGCTGATGAATAATGAGGCTGAACTTGCCGCCGTTATGGGCCACGAAGTCGGCCATGTCGCCGCGCGCCATTCGCAACGCCGGAAGCAAACGGCGCAGCGCAATCAGGGCCTCGGCATGCTGGGCGCCATCGCCAGCTCGGTGCTGCTGGGCGATAGCACGGTGGGCAATCTGCTGACCCGCTTTTCGCTTCAGGGATCGCAGCTTTTGACGCTCAAATTCTCGCGTTCTCAAGAGCTTGAGGCGGATGAGCTGGGCATCACCTATCTGACCCGCGCAGGCTATGATCCGCGCGCAATGGGTGCGGTTTTGGCGAGCCTCGCCGCGCAAAATTCACTCGACGCGCGTGTTCAAGGGCGCAATGCCAGCGTCCCGGAATGGGCCTCGACCCACCCCGACCCTGCCAGCCGGGTGGAAACTGCGCTGGGCAAGGCGGAGGGGCTGGGCACTGGAGTGACCAATCGCGAAACCTTCCTCAATCGGATTGACGGCCTGCTTTACGGCGATGATCCCAAGCAGGGCCTGATTGACGGAAGCAACTTCATTCACCCTGAACTGCGGCTGGCCTTCACCGCGCCTCAGGGCTTTTACATGGTCAATTCCAGCCGTGCGGTGAGCATCAATGGCCAAAGCGGGCAGGCCCAGCTGACGACCGGTGCCTATTCGGGCAATCTGGAGAACTATGTTCGCCAGCAAATGCGCGCGCTCGGCGGACAGAACAGCACGCTGGCCCCGCAACAGCTTCAGCGCACGACTGTTAACGGATTAAGCGCTGCTTACGGCACTACCCGTGCGCGCAATGGCAACAGCCAGGTCGATATCGTCATCTTTGCCTATGAGTTCAGCAGGAACAGCGCCTATCACTTTGCTGTGATTGCGCCAGCAGGCAGGGCTGGTACGTTCAATCCCATGTTCCAGTCGATGCGGCGGATTTCCTCGGCAGAAGCGAATCAGGTCGTGCCGAAGCGAATTGATGTCGTCACTGTTCAGCGCGGCGACACCGTCAGCGGCCTCGCGCGGCGGATGGCGTACAGCGATAATCAGGAAGCCCGGTTTCGGGTGTTGAACGGGCTGGGTTCCAGCGATCAGCTTCGCGCTGGTCAATTGGTCAAGCTGGTGGTGCGAGCACGCTGATCAGGCCACTGCGCAAAACAGGCTGCGCACCATTGGGATTGCACAAACAAAAGAGCGGCGGGGTTTCCCCCACCGCTCTTCCGTTTTGAGTTTGAGATCTTTCGATCTCATCCCATTATGGAGCCTGGTTGTCGTCCAGGGTGGTAGCAACGCCCGAGAAGGTGTCTTCGAGCGAGTTACCGAGGCTCTGCATGGCGGTGATTGTTGCAACAGCGATCAGAGCAGCGATGAGGCCGTATTCAATTGCGGTTGCGCCCTGCTCGTCGCGAGCCAGCTTGTTGATGAAGTTCATTTGTAGTCTCCTGGTTTGGTCTTCGGTACCCGTGCCCATTCCGATTGATGAACAGACATTCGAGGTTCTACGGAGCAGCTCTTGAGAAATTCCTAATTTGCGAACTTTCAAAAACCTTAATTCCCCGCCATCGCCTCTCCAGCTTCGGTCGAAACCGTGCTCCATTGGTTAGTGTTTGCGTTGGCAACTGCCTGCAAAGCACCAGCCATGGCGATCACGACGAGGCTGATAATCAGTCCGTATTCAACTGCGGTTGCGCCTTGGCTGTCGCTTCCAATGTGCTTTAGGAATTTCGTCAAAACCATAGGTTCACCCCGTCTGCTACGTTGCTGACATCTCCGATTTCGGCTCAGACCTTTAAGAAAAGGTTGAGAGCGCTCTTCTGGTTGGAAAAAAAACCGACATGAACTCCCAAAGTCTTCTTGTGGTAGCGGGTGCCTTGCAGCGCGAAGATGGCCTGTGGTTGATGCAGCAAAGACCTTTGGAAAAGCACCATGGCGGCCTATGGGAATTTCCGGGTGGCAAGGTTGAACCTACTGAATTTCCTAAAGAAGCGCTTTGTCGGGAGCTCTCTGAAGAACTCGGTATAGGGGTTTTTCCTGGGGACTGCGCAGAGCTTTTCTTCGCAGAACAGCCTCAGACTGAAAGCGAGAAAGGCATTGTCATTCTCCTTTACACAATCCGCCAGTGGCAAGGCGATCCAGTTGCTCTGGAAGGGGGCGCGGTGGATTGGTTTTCGCTCGAATCTATTCAGAATCTCGACAAACCACCGCTGGATCGGACTCTTGCGGCGCGTCTTGCAAGCCAAGCAGCCCAGCCGAATGCGCAAGATTGCATCTAATCTGCGAAACATGTGCAATCGGGGATTGCCAATTTCTCTCAGCCCCCTTATGTGCCGCTGCTCTCGCGCGCCAGTAGCTCAGCTGGATAGAGTACCTGACTACGAATCAGGCGGCCGGAGGTTCGAATCCTTCCTGGCGCGCCAAACAAGCCCATCCCGTAAGGGGTGGGCTTTTTTGGTGGTTGGGGAGGCTACTTGCTCGCCTCAC
>JBCBMN010000057.1:0-17375 GCA_039822745.1 Pseudomonadota bacterium
GGGCTGATTTCGACAAGTTCGCTCGCGATGACTTGGTCAATGCCGTGCGGAACCGCAAAGCCGCCCCATTCGCGCCTTGGCCCAAGTCGTCCAAACCGGGTCTACGGGGTATCGCAAACTGGTTTCAACAGGAGGCACCGCCTCCGGCTGGGTAAGCGAGATTGCCGCGCGTCCCGAAACGGACGCGCCGAACTTTGCCGAGATCGCTCCGCCCAGCGGCGACCTTTTCGCCAACCCCGCCGCCAGCCAGGGCATGCTCGACGATGCGGCCTTCGACATCGAAGGCTGGCTCGCCAACGAAATCGCCATGGAATTTGCCCGCGCGGAAGGCGCCGCCTTTGTCTCAGGCACGGGCACCAATCAGCCCCAGGGTTTCCTAACCGCACCCAATTCCACAGCGGAGGATGGCGTCCGCGCGTTTGGCACCCTGCAATATGTTGGTTCGGGCGACGCTGCCGGTTTGGGCGCAGCGCCCGATGCCAAGCTCATCGACCTCATCCATTCGCTGAAAGCCGGCCATCGCCAAGGCGCAAGCTTTGTCATGAACTCCTCGACGCTAGCTGCGGTGCGCAAGTTCAAGACGTCCGATGGCGCCTTCCTTTGGCAACCCGGCCTGGTGGAAGGCCAGCCAGATCGTCTGCTTGGTTATCCCGTGGTCGAGGCCGAGGATATGCCGGGCGTCGCGGGCGGCGAGTACCCGATTGCGTTCGGCAATTTCCGCCATGGCTACCTGATTGCAGAACACTCCGCGACACGCGTGCTGCGCGATCCGTTCAGCAACAAGCCGTTCGTCCACTTTTACGCGACCAAGCGGGTCGGCGGACAAGTCCTCGATTCCAACGCGATCAAACTGCTCAAGATTGAGGCCTAAGGCCAAGATCGCTCCGCTCCCGGCAAGGTTGAGGTCCCCCTTCCTCCCTTGCCGGCACCTCGCGCCCGCGCCGCCGGTGTGGCCCGCCTTTGGGCTGTCCTCCCGCCACGCCTGAGCGGCGCGGGCGCCACTCAATCACCATTTCGACACGGGAGAAGCCGCAATGGAGCGGACTGTGATCACCCCAGCCAGCTTTGACGGCGCGCCTCTGGATGAACTGAAGGGCTGGCTCGGCATCAGTCGAACGGGCGAAGACGCTCTTTTAGCCGATCTGCTCGCCGCGAGCGCAGCGATATTCGAAGCTTTCACCGGGCAAGTCCCGATCGAACAAACAGTCCAGGAAACGGTGCCCGCGCTGCCAGAACCGCAGCCGCTGTCCACCCGTCCTATCCAGTCGATCGCGAGCGCTGAGAGCGTGGCGAGCGACGGAACGCGGACAAGCCTCGATTTGGGTGAACTCGACATCGAGTTTGATGCCAATCGTGTCGTGTGCATTGCGCCGAACCATGGCATTGACGCCAGATCTATCGCTTTGACGGTGCGCGCGGGCCTCGCCCCTAATTGGACCACACTGCCCAAGTCCATCAAGCAAGGCATCATCCGTCTTGCCGCTTTTCACTATCGCGACCGAGAAAGCGGCGATGGCGGACCGCCTCCCGCAAGTATTGCCGCTTTATGGCGGCCTTGGCGCGTGATGCGCCTCGCATGATCCGGGCGCAGCTTCAGAGACAACTCGGCGAACTCATTCGCTCGCTCCAAAGCAAGGCGAAGTATCGGGCCGAAGCCACAGCGCATGCACGCCGGAGCTTTCGCCGGAAAAGCGGGCATCTCTGGCGAAACCCGGCTGCCCTTTGGCCCGACCTATTTGAGGACCAATAGATATGGAAAATCATTTGCGCGCCGATCTCCTCGGGTGGCTGCGCGATGACCCCGCGCTTTCCCAGATCAACGCCATGGAAGAGGAAAGTCCTCTAACGGCTTCTCCCCCTTGGTTGGGTCTATCCGCCAGCGGCTCCAGCGATTGGGGCACCAAAGATCGACGAGGAAGAGAGGTTCGGATCGCTCTCGAGCTGGAAACCCGAACCGACGACGCGGACGCCGATTCTGGCCTGGTGGCCTCGATCGAGCGCCGCGTCCTTGATCTACCGCCCTTTGCCAACGGTTACGAACTGGCGTCGGTTCGGTTTTTGCGCGCGCGCAGCGAGCAACGCGAAAGCAATCGACGCGGCGCGCTGCTCGAATTCCGCTTTCGCCTTTTCCACTCACTCACGGAGTAACGTACAATGCCAGCACAAAGCGGCGCAGCCTTTCTGTTGAAGATCGGAGATGGCGGCAATCCGGTGACCTACGAAACCGTCGCCGGGCTCAGAACCACCCAAATGAGCGTCAATGGCGATCCGGTCGTCGTAACACACAAAGAGTCCGGAGGGTGGCGCGACTTCCTTTCCGGGGCGGGGACCCGCTCGGTTTCGGTAAGCGCCTCAGGAATATTCCTGGGCGGCGCAGCCGAAAGTTCGGTTCGGGCTCACGCGCTCGCCGGCACGATCGATGACTACGAACTCTCCTTCGAAGATGGAGAACGCCTTCAAGGAAGGTTCCTCGTCCAGCGGCTCGACTATTCAGGCGACTTCAACGGAGAGCGCACCTATTCGGTGCAGCTTGAGAGCTCGGGCGCGGTGTTGCCCGTATGAACCGGACCGCCAACGCTCTACGAGGCGAGGCGAGTCTGCGAATTGACGATCAAGACTACCTGCTCCGCCCCAGTTTCGAGAACCTTTTGGCGGCGGAAGAGGAGCTGGGCTCTCTTTTCGAGTTGGTTGAACGCGCTGCACAGGGAGCTCTCTCCCTCAACGAGATAACGGCCCTCTTATGGCATTGCCTTCCGCACGACGAGCGCCCCGAGCGCAACGGCGTAGGGCAGGCCGTGCTATCCCTTGGCCTGGTCAAGGCTACAGGGCCGGTGCGCGTCATCCTTGCCCAAGCTCTTCAGGGTGACGCGTGAGTTTTCGCGAGAAGGCGCTGCGCTGGTGCTGGCTCGCCGCGCACACGCTGGGGTGGAGGCCGGAAGAATTCTGGCGCGCGACCCCAAGCGAACTGGCGTCCGCTTTGCACGATCCCCTTGTCGCAAGTGGCTCAACCGTTCCGAGCCGAGACCTCATTCAATCCATGATGGAGCGCGATTCCAATGGAAGATAGCTTTGACGAGCTCGTGATCGACGTGCGGGCGAACACGCAGGAGTTTGCAGCGGAATTAGAGTCGGTACGCAGCGCCGTGGACGTGTCGCTTATTGACGGCATTGACCGGGCCGGAGCGACCATCGAGCGCAGCCTTCTTTCCGCTCTGCAGAAGGGTTCGCTTGGGTTTGAAGACCTTGAAAAAGTGGCCGTTCGTTCACTGGATGCCATCGCCGCGCAGGCTCTTACGATCGGATTGGACAGTCTTGTGGGCAGCCCATCCGGTGGATTGAGTGGGTTTTTGGGCCAAACCTTCGGGGCCTTGTTGGGTGTGCCCGGCCGGGCCACCGGCGGCGATGTGTCGCCCGGGCGCGCTTACCTTGTGGGAGAGTCTGGTCCGGAACTCTTTATGCCCACAAGCGCAGGGCGGGTCGAAAGCAACCGAGCCCTTGGCGGACGAGGGCGCGACGTGCGCGTCGCCATCAACCTTTCCACTCCTCGCGGGACGAGCGCGCCGGTCGCGATGCAGCGTTCGTCAAGGCAAGTGGCCAGCGCCATTCGGCAAGCGCTGATCAACAACTAATCGAGGAGGCTAGACTCATGAGTTATTGGCTGGCCTCCCAGCGGGAGGGACAGGAATCCAGTTACATCCAGCGTTTCGATCCGCGCTTTTGGACGGTCAATTTTCCAAGACCAGCCATGGCTTCGGTGATCACGACGGGCCCGGACTCGCTGCAAGTCGATGTCGAACTGCACAATAAGGGAGAGCTGGTTGGTCTGATCTGGAGCAGCGTCGATGAGCTGGACCATCCCCTCCTCGCCTATGAAACGGACCGCGATTATTCGCACACGACGCTGAGCTTTCGCTGGCAGTCGCAAGGCGTCATTCCGCTTAATGGGGTCAACGGTCCGACGCTCACCATCGAAGGCTACGACGCCTCGGGCCAACCACGAACCTGGTTTGTGCGGCTCTGGAATTACGCGGATGGATCGCCGGACGATGCCTTGGTGAGTTTGCCGTTTTCCAATCTGGAAGCCGGCTTCACTCTGCCTGGTGAACAAGTTGATCCGACTCGCATTGATCGGATGTTTATCTCGCTCGTCGCCCCCGACTTTGCCGCGGGATCCGATGATCCCTTGCAACAGCGCGTCAATGGGCGGGTATCGCTGACGCAGATCAACGCCGATGGCGGACGGGCGATGGTTGAGATCGGCGACGTTCGCTTGCCTGTTCACGGTGAACGCGTCGCAACCGCCTATGACGACGCCTACAACCAGACACCTGCGCGCCTCGTTAGAAATGTAATTGGGCTCGGTTACCGGGAAGACTTGGTCCACTATGTCGGCATGAGCCATTACATGCGGCTCGAACGCCAGCCCGATGACGGGTTGCTGGTCAGCGCATCAGCGGAGCTTTGCGAACCCTGCGCGCAATGGCACCAGAGCTACTTCGAACAGTGCCTCGATAATGATCTCGAGACGATCGCCTCCATCTCCTACGAGCTGTTTGACGCCTATTGTCCCGAGGATTGGAAGCAACGCACGGCCAGCGGCTCGCCAGCTCTGACTGGGTGGGTGCCGCCGTCTACGCTGCTATCGCCCGCCAACTCAGAAGCGATGGCATGGCTTCAAGCCAGCGCCGCGCGGTTTGTTGCCCAACTGCAAAATGCAGGGCTCCCCGTCCGCATGCAGATCGGCGAGCCATGGTGGTGGACCACGTTCGAGACGTTTGAGATTTGCCTCTACGACGACGCCGCGCGCGCGGCATTCGGCGGATCGCCGCCCATCATCAATGACATGCGCGCAGCCTTGGACGCCGATCAAGTCAATCTTTTGGATCAGGCCGGCGCCATCCTGGCGCAATCGACGGCGGATCTGACCGCCGCCATGAGAGCCGCGAGCGCGGGGCCTGCCGAAGTGCTGCTCCTCGCGTTTACGCCGACCATCCTCGATCCACAGACGCCCGAGGCCTATCGCGCCAACCTTCCCAATGGATGGGCCAGGCCCGCGTTCGATCGCTTGCAGCTTGAAGACTACGACTGGCTGACCGACGGTCAGGACGCCGCGCGCCGCAGCGCGTATGCGTTTGTCGATTCCCGCCTTGGCTATCCCCTTGCAGAGCAGGATTACTTCGCCGGCTTTGTGCTTCTCGAGGAGGATGCGGATAGCTTTTGGGCCCGAATAGACGCGGGCATCAACGAAGCCGCCGCTCGCGGTGTGCCGCGCCGATATGTCTGGGCGCTGCCTCAGATCACCCGGGACGGATACACCAGGCTGCCCACAATTGAGGATACCGCCATGCAGGCTTTCGACGACGTGCTTTATCCCTTCGCGCTGGGCCGCAACACGGCGGTTGCGCCGGAGTTTTTGACCTCGGTGACGGTCACAACCTCCGGGCACGAAAGGCGCAACTCCTTATGGTCAGATGCACGGATCAGCTTTGATGTCGGACCTGGGATACGCTCCGAAGCTGAACTCTCCGAGCTAATCTGTTTCTTTCGCGCGCGACGCGGCCCAGCGCGCGGCTTTCGGATCAGTGATCCCTTTGATTTCAGCACCAACTCGATGACGGGCACCCCCACCATGTCGGATCAGTTGCTGGGCGTTGGGGACGGCGCCACGGCGGATTATCAGCTCATCAAATCCTACGGTCCCGATGGTGACCCGCAAGTGCGACCTATTACGAGACCAAGAGCAAACACTCTGCTTGTCAGCGTCGGCGGCAATCTCGAAACCAGCTGGTCGCTGGGAGAGGGCGGGATGCTAACGCTCGACAACGCGCCAAGCGCGGGCGCGGAAGTGCGCGCAGGTTTCCTGTTTGATGTGCCTGTTCGCTTTGCCGAGGATCGCATCGATGTCTCGGCAACCAATTTTGCCGCTGGCGAAGCGCCTAGCGTTCCATTGGTTGAGCTCCGCGAGACTTCCGAATGAAGGTCTTTTTCGAAAGCGATCTCGGCACGGTCGCGACCTTCTGGCGGGTCTTTCGCAGGGATGGCGTCGCGATGGGCTTTACCACCCACGACCGAGACCTCCTGTTTGCTGGCTTGCTCCACAGAGCGGCGCCCGGAATGGTGCCCACCGCGATCCGAATGACGACAGATATCCAGGATGATAGCGCAGAGGTCGAAGGGGCTCTGAGCCACGCCTCCATCAGCGAGCAGGACTTGGAAGCCGGCCTTTTTGATGACGCCACAATTTCAATTGGTGCGGTAGACTGGGAAACTCTCGAAAGCGCGGTCCTCTTTTCAGGGCAGATAGGGCGAACTCAAAACGGTGAAAGCGGATTTAGCGCGCAGCTTCGATCCGCCAAACACGTCCTCAGCCAAGACTTGACTCCTCGCACTAGCCCGACCTGTCGCGCCATGTTCTGCGGCAAAGACTGCGGCTTATCGAGTGAGCGTTTTTCAAGCCGGCGTCGTGTGCTCGCGGTGGATGCGGAAACCAACCAGATCGAGGTGGCCGATGTTCTAGGCGACAGTTTCATCGATGGAACAGCGCGCCTGCTGGCTGGTCCCCAAACCGGCCTCAAATTTGGCATTGTCGACGCGAATAATGGCTGGTTGAGCTTGGATCGACCGATTTCGAGCAACACTCCCATTGGTGCTCCCATAGAGCTCATCGAGGGCTGCGATCACACGCTTTCAACATGCGCGAGTCGTTTTGACAACGCCCGCAATTTCCGCGGAGAGCCTTACCTGCCGGGCAACGATCTTCTCGCCCGATATGGGCGTTCCTCAAGTTGAACGAGAACCACCGCTTGGCAGCGGCAGCTCGCAGCCTAGTCGGTTCTCCATTCAAGCTGCATGGCCGCTGCGCCATTAACGGTTTGGACTGCGTCGGTCTTCTCGCCTTGAGCCTGGAAATGATTGGCAGGGCTTCACTAGCACCAACAGGCTACGCCTTTAGAAATCGAACCATTGACCATTGGCTCCCCTTGGCATCGGGCGCAGGCCTCTTTGAAGGACAGCCGCCGGTTCGGGCTGGCGACGTGCTTTTGACGCATGCCGGCTGCCAGCAACACCACATCCTGATCGCCGATTCAAAGAACAGCGTGATCCACGCCCATGCGGGATTGCGCCGTGTGGTCCACGAACCTTGGCGCACCGGCGACCGCCTTCGTTTGCTTTGGCGTCTCGCGAACTAGAACCGACTGGATACTCTTATGGCAACTCTCGTCCTTACCGCTGTGGGGACCGCGATTGGTGGGCCTCTTGGAGGCGCGGTCGGCGCGTTTCTGGGACAACAGGCTGATCAGGCGGTTTTCGGCACCGGGTCTCGGGAGGGGCCTCGCCTCAAAGAACTGTCCGTCACAACGTCAAGCTATGGGCAACCCATTGGTCGCCACTTCGGCCGAATGCGCGTGGCCGGAACAGTAATCTGGGCCACTGACTTGTCGGAAGAGTCTTCAACACAGGGTGGGAAGGGTCAGCCCAAAACAACAACCTACAGCTATTCAGCCAACTTCGCGGTCGCTCTTTCGTCCACCCCTATTCAACGCTTGGGACGCATCTGGGCGGATGGTAATCTTTTGAGAGGTTCGGGCGAAGACCTAAAGGTCGCAGGACAACTCAGGGTCTATCATGGGCATGGAGACGCGGCCGTCGATCCATTGATCGCCGCCGATAAGGGCGCCGGAGCTCCAGCGTTTCGGGACTGCGCCTATGCCGTTTTCGAGGGGTTGGAGCTGGCGGATTTTGGCAATCGAATACCCGCGCTGACCTTCGAGATTTTCGGCGAGAACAACTCATCGGTTTCCTTGACCGAGCTCGTCCCGCAAGCCGCTGATGCCTCGGAAAACAGCCCGCTAGCCAATGTCCTCGGCTTCGCGGACGAAGGAGGGCCACTCTCCAGCGCGCTTGCATCTATTGAAAGTGTGTTCCCCCTCGATTGCACCACCACAAGCAGCGGCTTGCGCCTGTCCACGAATGCCGAAACGCCAGCTGCAATCCCGGTGCTTCCTCAGAAGCTATCTGACGCCAACGATCAGGGTACCAATGAGGTCAATCGAAGCCGAGCCAAGACTATGAGCGAAGAGCCCTTGGCGCTCCGGTATTATGACGAAGGTCGCGACTACCAGCCGGGTGTTCAAAGAGCGATTGGGCTTAGACCCAATGGGCTTGAGACCCTCGTCGATCTGCCAGCCACAATGAGCGCGCAAGGCGCGAAGCTTCTCGCCAACCAGAACGCCAGCCGAAGCCGTTGGCGACACGAGAGGATCATTTGGCGAATTGGTCAACTCGATCCCCAGATTGGCCCAGGAAGCGTCGTTCGCCTCCCGTCGGCAACAGGGATTTGGCGCGTAAAAGCCTGGGAGTGGTTTGAGCGGGGCGTCGAACTGGAGCTCGAACGCCTCGCGCCGGGTGAATCTTCGGGAAGTGGTGCCGATGCCGGAGTCTCGGTGCCACCCAAAGACACACAGATTGGCGAGACACTCCTGGATTGCTTCGAACTCCCGCCCCAAGACACCAGCAATCCATCCAACGAACTGCTGTATGCGAGCGCATCTTCCTCGAGCGAAGTCTGGAGTGGAGCTTCTCTGTTTCGAGAACAAGGAGATGCGCTGATCCCGATTGGTTCAACCGGGGGTGACCGGACGATAATGGGTGAGTTGATCAGCGATCTGCCGGCATCCGCCTCGCTCCTATTTGAACCAAATGCGACGGCAGAACTCCAACTCTCCGCACAGGATCAAACCCTTGCAAGCACGGATGTGACTGGTCTTGCGGCGGGCGCAAACCGTCTGCTGATCGCGAGCGAGATTGTGCAGTTCCTGCAAGCTGAGGCTCTTGGCGGCGGTGTCTGGCGGCTGCGCGGTCTTTTGCGAGGGCGGGCGGGCACCGAGGAGTATGCGCAAGTCGCGCATCCGTCTCAAACACCGATAGTATTAATCGATACCAGTCTGACCGATTTGTCGCGATTGGGTGTACAGAGCAACCCTGGCCTCAGGATCGCCGCGATCGGTCGCGGGGACGCAGAGGCGGCCTATGCAGGCCTTAGAAATTTCGGCCTCTCGCGACGCGCTCTCACGCCCGTACACCCAAGCACCAAGCACCATACAAATGGCTCTTTGGAGTTACGCTGGACACGCCGCGCCCGCGGTCTTTGGCACTGGGAGTATGAGGGCGATGCCCCTTTGATCGAGGAAAGCGAAAGGTACCTTGTCGGCTACGGACCGGTAGACACTCCCTTAACCGCATATTCGCTCGACAACCCGACACACACTTTAAGCGCTGCCGACCAGAGTGACCTCTTGAGTACTTTCGGACCGAACCCACTCTGGGTGCGCCAAATCGGCACCTATCACAGCTCGAATGCGCTCTTCCTTACCCAACTCATCTGATCGAGTCTGGAGACCCACCATGTCCGAACCACTCACGTTTCCATCAACCACTCCAATCACCGGCCTCCCGCTGCTTTTCTCAGGGCAATCGCAAAAAGAATTCTTTGTAAATCAAGCGTTCACGACCATCGACGCGATACTGTTCCATTCAATTGAAGCCTCGCTCATAGAACCGCCCGCTGAAAGCGCCGAGGGTGAGAGCTTTCGGGTTCTGCCAGCGGCCACTTCGGACTGGGAAGGCCATGATGATGCCATTGCCGTGAAGATCGCGGGCACTTGGCACTTCATAACGCCGGTCGAGGGCACCGAGGTCTACGATAAGTCAGCGAAGCAACGGCTTGTTTTCAATGCCAGCTGGCAAAGCGCAGTCACCCCTGTCGAGCCTGCGGGCGGCAGCGTGGTCGACGTCGAAGCGAGAACGGCAATCAGTGAACTCATAGGCGCCCTCAAGACTATCGGCCTTTTGGCAGACCAAAGCTGACATCGGGCAAGATTGCGCGTCACCCCGGTTCCATCTAAACCGTTGCAGCGAGAGGCATTCTTGCAACAGTCGGCGATGATTGATTGCTTGCCACTCATTCATCAAGAAGATAAAGCAGCATCAGCCTCAAGGTTTAATAAAAAAGGGGAAGAACATAATGCGCAATCTTGTCATCGGACTAGCGATGGCTTCGACTGCTCTCACTGCGCCTGCCATGGCCCGCGAAGGCCAATGGTACATCCAGGGTGAAGGCGGTGCGATGATCGTCGAGGATGTCGACTTTGATATCGGTGAAGCTGCTGATGAAGCTAGCGCCGATTACGCTGTTGGCTTTGATTTCGGCGGTCTCGTCGGCTACGATTTTGGAGCCTTCCGACTCGAAGCCGAAACCGCTTACAAAGAAGCTACGCTGGACAATTTGGCGGTTGGCGGTGCAGGACTGCAGGCCGGACCTCCAGTTGGAACGACGTTCACCGGAAGCGCACCGGCCAATGGCGACTTCTCCGCTCTTTCGTTCATGCTCAACGGTCTGTTCGATTTTGGTCCGGATGATGGTCTTCAAGCGTATGCTGGCGGCGGTATTGGTATCGCGAGAATTGCCTACGACAGTACGGTTGACTTTACCGGCCCGGGAGCGTTCGACGATTCCGACACCGGTCTTGCTTGGCAGCTGATTGCAGGCTTGCGCCATCCTGTAAGCGACAATCTCGATCTCGGCCTCAAGTACCGCTATTTTAACGGCACGAACGTTGACATTGTCGACACGCTTGGGCGCTCGCTCTCATCGGATCCGACCACGCATTCGCTTCTTGGAACGATCACCTACAACTTTGGTGGTGAGGCTCCGCCGCCTCCACCTCCGCCGCCGCCGCCGCCTCCGCCGCCGCCTCCACCTCCTCCGCCACCTCCGCCGCCGCCTCCGCCGCCGCCGAAGGTTGAGTGCAACACGGGCCCTTACACCGTGTACTTTGACTGGGATGAGTCGGCGATCACGGATGGTGCAGCAACCATCCTCAACCAAGCTGTGACTTCGTACGCCAATTGCGGCACCGCGAGCGTCATGCTGGCTGGTCACACCGATACATCCGGTTCGGCGACCTACAACATCGGGCTCGCAGAGCGCCGCAACGAAGCCGTTCAGTCTTACCTGATCGGTCGCGGTATCCCTGAAGCTCGCATCATGGCTGAAGCCTTTGGTGAAACAAACCTGCAGGTTCCCACCGCCGACGGTGTGCGCGAGCAGAAAAACCGTCGTGTGGTTGTGACTTACGGGCCTAACTCAGGCATGTAATCGCAACACTCCGGTGTTGAATTGAAGAAGGGGCTGGAGAAATCCGGCCCCTTTTTTGATGCAGGTCCCATGGCGAAGTTGTTCCGCTCGCCCCACTCAGCGCACCAATCAGCCCCGATAGACCCGCTGTGATCATAGCGAGTGTGATAACAGAACAACTCGTCGTGTGCTGAAGATATGACGTGCGAATGGGAGATCGCGCGCGGATCCGGATCCCATCTGCTTGCATTTGGCGGTGGAAGCTGGGGATACGCCGCTTGCCTCGTGCTCTTTCCAATCACGCTAGCCAGTTCGGAGCCGGCGCATTTATCGCTTAGGCTTCAAGCACTTCCCCAGCGGCCTTAGCGCGACTGATAACGTTCGCCGTTGCTCTTGGCACCAAGCGGATCGCAGCAAGCAAAAGCGCAATTCCAATCGGCACGAAGACAAGGGTAGACACCACTCCCGCGCCAAGATCGCCGTCGTTCACAGCCGAAACATAGCCCGCCATAAAGGGCCCAATGCCAAGGCCAATGAGCGTGGTAGACAGGAAGAAAGTCGCCGTAGCCACACCGCGCATTCTTGGTAGCACGAGCGACTGGCTAGAGGCCGCGGCCGCACCAAGCGCCGATGCGCTAAGCATGTTGGCCAAGAAGCTTGCAATATAGAAGGTCGCGATGCTCTGCGTCGTGAACGCAAGATAAATCATCGGCGCAGGCGTAACGAGGCCGAACAACACCACAAGCACGCGGCCGTCAGCCCGCCTTAGGAGCAAAAAGTCGCCCATCCGCCCTCCAAGGATGACACCAAGGAATCCGGCCACAGCGCCTGGGGCACCAAGAAACACTGCGATCTCAGACTTCGAAATGCCGAGCGCTCGCTCAGCGTAGGCAGGCCCGAGCCCGGAGTTAGTGTAAGCGATTAGGGCCACCATCCCATAGCCCAGTATGACAACCAAGAACGCGGGAGACCCCCAAGTGAGACGAAACGTGGGCAAGTCGCGTACTCTCAAACCCATCGCCCAGCTAAAGACGGCGTAGTACCCAAGACCCAGAAACAGCCACTGATCTGAAACGGCGAGAAAGCCGCCCTCGAATCCCCTTACAACGTTCGCTTGAGCAGGAACCAATACGGTCAAGACGATGGCCGCGAGCGCGAAACCAGCCAAGCCCATCACGTTGTATGCAAGAGCGGCTGGACCACGTTGCAACGCCCCAAAGAGCGTAAACGGAGGGATCACCTGCAACAACTCTCTGAAGAAACCGCTGAAGGGCGCGGGATCCTCAGGCGTCTCAATGCCGTCGATCGCTCCGCGCTTCGGTTCCTTTAGAGTTGAGACCCATAGGGCCAAAAGCACACCGGGAATCCCAACAGAAAGGAACGCAGCTTGCCACCCTACGATGCCGCCTGGACCGCCTTGGGGGTACATCCCGTTCCACGCATCAACGATATAGGCTCCGATCAGTAGCGATACGCCGCCCCCAATATAGAGGCCCGATGAGTAGATCGCGAGCGCCGTCGCGCGAAGCCGAGCGGGAAACCAATCGGAAATGAGCGAATAGGCAGAAGGGCTTGCCGTTGCCTCGCCAACTCCAACGCCCATACGAGCCACGGCCAGTGTTCCCGCATTCTTCGCAAAGCCGGAAAGCGCCGTCATTGTCGACCACAGCGTCAGGCCAATGGCTAACAGCCGAACCCGCTTCCAGCTGTCCGCTAGCTTGCCGAGCGGAATACCGAAGAGCGAATAGAAGACGGCAAAGGCGGTCCCGTACAGAAACCCAATATAGGAATCGTCAACGCCCAAGTCGGCCTTGATATCGTTTGCTAGGATGGAAAGAATCTGGCGATCGATGAAGTTCAGTACATAAACCAGGACCAACACACCGAGCGCGTACCAGCTGTAAGCGGGAACAGGCTGTTCTGCCGCGGGCTCCATAGCCGCAGTCGTATCGTTCAAAAGATGCTCCCTCCCAAATCGGATTCTGGCTGCGCCGAGCCCTCGCCCCTACGCTGCATAGACAGTGCTATCGATTATTCCGGCTTCGGCAAATCCCTTTTTGCGCAAGCGACACGAATCGCAGAGCCCGCACGCTCTTCCGTCCTCGGTGGGATCATAGCAAGACCAGCTCCATGATGGATCGAGATCCAGCCGAGCGCATTCCCTGGCGATATCCGCCTTGGTCATATGCTGCAGCGGTGCATGAATGGAAAAGGGGGTCCCTTCGACGCCCGCTTTCGTACCGAGGCGCGCGGTTTCCGCAAAACTCGAGATGAACTCGGGGCGACAGTCCGGATATCCTGAATAATCCAGCGCATTCACACCAATAAAGAGATCTCGAGCGCCAGTGGCTTCGGCAAACGCCGTCGTCAAAGCGAGAAAAACTAGATTTCGAGCGGGCACATAGGTGACGGGAATGTCTGCCGAGACGCCTTCTTTGGGAACTGCAATTTGATCCGTAAGCGCCGAGCCGCCGAAAGACCTTAAGTCGAGCGCGATGGTAACGTGGTGCTTCAGCTGAAGCTTGTTCGCAAGTCGCGCGGCGGAAGCCAGTTCGATTCGATGGCGTTGTCCGTAGTCGACAGAAAGCGCATGAACCTCATACCCCTGCTCTTTGGCAATGGCCGCTGTAACCATAGAATCGAGGCCACCCGACAAGAGTACAACGGCGATGGGGGAAACTACGGCATCTGGCTCAGGCATAACGCCATTCCGCTAGGCGGATGCGCTTTCAATAGCAACGATATGTCCATCGGTGGCTAACACGTCCCCGTCAGTCTGGCCTCGGCCGAGAACTGGAACGGCACCCCAGAAGATATGCCCTGGCTTTGCAGCTGCACCAATGAGCTGGTTTCACGGCGAATGTCCGTCCTTCCATAGCCCTCACCAGGACATGTGTATTGGACAGTGACCTTCGCTGACGCCTCCTCCACGACAAATCGATCGCAAGACGAACGCATATGCTGGAGTTGTATCAACTCTTCTCCGGTCGCAACGCAGACTTTCTGATCCGCTGACCCGTCGCGATACTTGATGGTCCACTCACCCTTTGAGAGCCCTTGAAGCATTTCAAGGCCCATCGACTGCGCGGCCAAAGGAATGGCGAGAAAGCCCATGGCAAACGCTAGGTAGACTCTATTTTTGGCAAAGCTTGGCAAAGGGCCCCGATTCATGCCTGTGTTTCTGCCTCGCAAAGCGCCATAATGCTGTGCTTCTTGTGCGCAGCACGATGAAACAATCCTGAACGGGCGCGAAACACTATAAACTCAAAGCAAATTTCTTCGAGCAAAACGCGCAATCGACCTCAATGACCCCGTCATCGTTTCGCATTGCAGCCTGGTCCGACGCTGGGAAACGGGCAATCACGCCCTCATAATATTCAGCGCTGCAACGGCATCCGCGCGATAGCACGCCTCCCGGTTGGACCCGGACCTCCTCTTCTTCGTGAAAGAGGCGCCAGACAATTGCGTCTAGTGAGAGTTCCGGATCAAGCAATTCGTCGTGGCTGATTGTGCCAGCTAGGGTCGCGACGTGCTCCCAATCCGGATGATCCATTCGCGCGTGAAGCCGTTCTCGCCCTTCTTCTCCATCGGCCAAATGCTGCACGAGCAATCCGGCGGCGACCCTGCCTTCGCTTCCCGCCTGACTTGCCACGCGAATAAGTGTTGGAACCTGCTCGGACTGCGAGAAATAAGTCTCGCAAGCTTCGCCAAGGGTGTCTCCTTCGAGCGGCACAATTCCCTGGTATCGTTCGACCATCCCAGTCCCAGGATCGGTCTCGAACGTGATCGCCAGATAGCCATCTCCAAACAGGGCTGAAAGTGACGGGTTCGCTCCAAGACCGCTCAAAGCCTGAGCATCAAAGTCAGCGTAGCCCCGCATGACGCTTTCCCGAAAGTCACAGACCAGAAGTCGGACAACACCTTCGCGGGTTTGCGCCTGAATGGTCAACTGCGCCCCTTCTCCCTTGAGCAGCCCTCCCATCAGTGCGCATAGGACCAAAGCCTCGCTCAAAAGATGTGTTATCGGCGCCGGATAATCGTGCGCGGAAAGTACGTCGTTCACCACCGTGTCTAGGCGCACGACCCTTCCGCGAGCGCTGCGCTCCGGCAGAGTAAAGCCCAACAGCGAATCCGCAAATGTCTCAGTTTGAACTTCCATCGGCGCTATATGGGGTGGCTATTGACCGGCTTGAACCCCTGCCTCGCCTTCACCGATTAGGTGAGCAAGCCAAGGCTCCACAAAAGCACGGACTTTTGGGCATGGATGCGGTTTTCGGCTTCGTCGAATACGACCGATTGGCTTCCTTCGAAAACCTCTTCGCTCACTTCGTCGCCGACATGAGCAGGGAGACAATGCAGGAAGATCGCATCGGGCTTAGCCTCTTTCATAAGACGCGCATCGACTTGGAATGGCTGCATGGCGGCCCGCTTCTCTAGCGCGTCCGCTTGCCCCATCGAAATCCAAGTGTCGGTCACAAGAACGTCCGCGTTCTGCGCCGCCGCGATGGGGTCTTGGCCGATAGTGATCTGAGCGCCGCCCGCTCGGGCCTTCTCAACGAATGCCGCTTCCGGTTCAAAGCCGGCGGGCGTCGCTACTCGCACATTAAACTTCAGCAAGCCCGCCGCCTCCAATATCGAATTCAAGACGTTGTTACCGTCACCAAACCAAGCGAACTCAAGCCCCGGCAAAGGCTTGCCGTGTTCAATCACGGTGAGCAAATCCGCAACAATCTGGCATGGGTGAGAACGGTCGGTGAGACCGTTGATCACAGGAACACTCGCATGCCGAGCCATTTCCTCGATCTTCTCGTGATCATCGGTCCTAAGCATAATCGCATCCACCATGCGGCTTAGCACTCGAGCGGTGTCTGCGATCGATTCCCCACGTCCCAGTTGGCTCGAGCTTGCGTCCAGAACGAGGGCGGAGCCACCAAGTTGCCGCATCGCCATGTCAAAGCTCACGCGTGTGCGCGTTGAGTTCTTTTCAAAGACCATACCCAGAACGTGGCCAGCCAGGGGCGCATCTGCATCCGGCTGGCCTTTAGATAAGCCCATTCGCGCGTCTTTGCGGTCAAGCGCGTCCGCGATCATCGCAGCGATTGCATCGGCGCCCGCATCTTGCAGGTCAAGGAAGTGCCGAATGGCTTGCACTTTCTCGGTCACGCAGGCTCTGGGACCGCGAAACTGGCTGCCCCGGCTGAGAGTTTATCGAAAAACTCGTCAATCTCCGCATCGCCAATAACCAGCGGCGGAATGACGCGCAGCGTCTGATCACCTGCGGCGACGGTCAGCAATTGATGGTTATCGCGCAGATGGACGAAGAAGGGCCGGCTTTCGACCTTCATTTTGATACCCAGCATCAGGCCCTTGCCGCGAACGAGCTCGAAGAGCTCAGGGTAGTTTCCGATGAACTGCTCCAGCCGCGCGCGGACCCGCTCACCCTTTTCGGTCACTTCCGCCAGAAACTCCTCATTCGCCACGGCTTCCATAACGGCGGACCCCGCGGCCATAGCGAGCGGGTTGCCCCCGTATGTCGATCCGTGTGTACCGAAGGTCATGCCGCGCGCGGCCTTTTCTGTGGCAAGACAGGCGCCGAGCGGAAAGCCGCCGCCTAGGCCCTTAGCCGAGGCGACGATATCCGGCTCGATCCCATAATGCTCGTAGGCGTAAAGCTTGCCCGTGCGCGCCATGCCGCACTGCACCTCGTCGAGCACAAGCATCAGGCCATGTTCATCCGCAAGCGCCCGAAGGCCCTGCATAAACTCGACAGAAGCCGGGCGGATGCCCCCCTCACCTTGAATCGGCTCGACCAGGAAGCCAGCGGTGTTCGCGCCTACCAGCGATTTCGCCGCTTCAAGATCGTCAAACTCCGCATATTTGAAGCCTTCCAAGAGCGGCGAGAAGCCGTGGTGCATTTTGGTTTGGTTCGAAGCGCTAATCGTTGCCATCGTCCGCCCGTGGAAAGCGTTGGCGAATGTGATCATCTCGAAGCGGTTCGAATCTCCGTCTTCGGCGTTCTGATGGTAGGCACGCGCGCATTTGATCGCCGTTTCGACCGCCTCTGCCCCAGAGTTCGTGAAAAACACCGTGTCCGCGAAAGTGTTGTCGACGAGCTGCTTGGCGAGGCGTTCGCCCTGCGGACTGCCATACAGGTTGGAGACATGCATCAGCGTTTCGGCTTGCGTCTGGATCGCCTCGATCAACCCCTTATGCGAATGCCCCAGCAGATTGACGGCAA
>JBCBMN010000058.1:0-17234 GCA_039822745.1 Pseudomonadota bacterium
CCCGACGCCGCTCGGCACGTTCCCGATCCTGACCAAGGAAAAGGACAATATCTCCGAGAAATATAACAATGCTCCGATGCCCTGGACGCTGCGGCTGACCTGGGATGGCATTGCAATCCACGGCTCGCCCGTCATCAATGGCTATGCCAGCCACGGCTGTATCGGTGTGCCCGATGGCTTTGCCGAAAAGCTGTTCGCCATCGCCAAACGCGGGGACAAGGTCGTGATCACCCGCGGCGAGATGGTCACCGTGGGTGACAAGCTGTCCTGAGTCTTTTTCTGGGAGTTCGCTAGCGAACTTCGATCACAAGTCCTTGTTAGCGGTCGTGCATCTGCACGACGGCGATCACCCTCCCCTCCTCCCCACCCGGCCACCATATCCTAATGGAACCCTTGGTGGCCGGGTGGGGAGGAGGGGTGGGTGATCGGTGAGCGCTAGCGAACTTCGAACAAGAAAGCCTAATGCACCCTTCGCGGTGGTTCCGGGGTAAAGCGCCAGACGCGCATTTCGACGCCCACTTTCGCGATCATCTCAATTGTCGGCACAGCCAGCACGCCGCCGAGTGAGGCATTTTCACCGCGCCATAGCCGGTCCGCCGCCCGGCCCGCTTCGCCGCGTGTGACGACACCGCCCAATTCGCTGATGATGCGGCAGACAGTCTCTATCTGGATGATGCGCGGGACATTGGCGTTGTAGCGAAAGCCGAGGCCGCCATCAGAGCGCTCCTCTCGCACCACCATTTCTTCCCAGTCGATCTGCGCGTACCACTCGATCGCACGCCAGGCTTCTGCCAGATGCTCGGCGCTGGTCGCGAGCGCATGCGGATCGAGCCAGTCGTGCTCAGCCAGATGCTGGCGCACGCGCACACGGTCAAACCGGGTTTCCGCATTCGATGGGTCACGCACCGGTTCAACGCCCGCAGCCGCAACAATCGCCTCAAGCTCCGCCTTGCGCCAGCCGAGCAAGGGTCGCAGCAGCGCCAAGGCTTCGCTCCCGTCGCCCGGATCATAAGGATGCGCAGCGCGGACACCCGCCAGCCCGGAAAGTCCGCTCCCTCGCGCCAGCCGCATCAGCAGCGTTTCCGCCTGATCATCGGCATGATGCGCGGTTGCGAGCGCGCCCAGCCCGTCCTCTCGCACCCAGCGCGCCAGCGCCGCATAGCGAGCCTCACGCGCGCGGGCCTGAAGATTGCCGCCAGCGATCTTCACTGAGAGCGCGGTGAAAGGCACATTGAGAGCCGCGCAGACCTTCTCAACCAAGGCCACTTCCTGCGTGGCTTCGGGCCGCAAGCCGTGATCCACACTCGCCACCGCAATCCCGCCGGGCAAAGCCGTGGCCGCCAGATAGAGCAGCGCGAGAGAATCCGGACCGCCTGAAACGGCAAGGCCAAGCTTCAAGGGCGCGTCATCAGCCCCGCCATTTGGGGGGGCGTCCGGGCGGCGGTCTGGCAATCGATCTTCCAGAGGCCACAGGCGATCCAGCTCGGTCGCAAAGCGCGCGACGTCATCGGGATCAAGCCTCTCGGTAAGCTCAGCGCGGGAGATAAACGTCATCGCCTCATCACCCGCACGCCGCCATCACTTAAGCCTCGCAGGTGACCTTGGCCCGGTTTTCCTGATAGCGGCTCAGCAAGCGACCTGCCGCGACCGCTGGATAGGTCACACCGAACTCTGTCAAAGCGATGCAGGCGCGGCGGGTATCTTCGAGCGCAATCATACTCTCGGCCAGGAACAGCAGGCTATCCGGCGCGCGCGCTGCGGTGCGATCAGCCTGATAATTCTTGAGGAACCAGGGCGCCGCTTCCTTGGCCATGCCATCGTCGAGATAGGCCCGGCCCAGCAGATTGCGGCCATAGGTCACGCGCCAGTGATCGGGATAAGCTTCGATAAAGCTCGACAATTGCTGGCGCGCTTCGGGGTAAAAGCCGGCATTCCACAAGCGGTAGCCATAGGAATATTCGTCATCCGCAGGGTCATCCGATTGCGGCTTGGTAATCTCCTGAACCGCCGTAAGCCGTTCATCACTGGGGCCAGCGGGTTCGGGAGTGCTTTCTTGCGTCACAACCTCGGGTGCTTCGCGCATTGCGGCAAGGTTGGAGGTGGTTGCGCTATCGTCTTCGGTGTCCTCTTCGGTTTCTTCTTCCGTCTCTTCAGCCGGGATGTCTTCAGTCGCATTGGCAGCCAGGGCTGGCGCGCTGCCCGCTTCGACACTCGCCACCCGATCGCTGAGCAAGGCGATTGCATTGGCGTTCTCTTCGGTTCGCGAGGTCAGGCGCTGCAGTTGAAGCTCAATGGCATCAAGCCGCGCAAGGATGTCCGTCACCGCGCTGGTCGATGGGCCGGATGCGCGTGTGGCGGCTGCCGGCGTGTCGCTCGAAGAAATCTGCGGTTCGAAATAGCGGCCATCCCCGCCGGGGAAGACATTGCGCTGCAAGGCCCGGATTTCGGCTTCGATCTTACGCAGCCGCGTTTCGGAAACCTCTTCCTGCGCAGCGAGCGGTGCAGGCGCGGTTAGAGCCATAATGGCGACAAGAGCCGGCGCTGCCACCACGGGTTTGAAGATACGCAAATGGGCAAGACCTCTCAGCATAATCAATCGCTTTCCCTCTATATCTCGGCAATCAGAGCGCTTGTCATGCACGCCAGCGCCTGAACCTCACGCGAATCTGTGCCCAGAGAGTGGCTCCAAGTCGACCCCGAACAACCACGAAAATGGTGGGAAAGAGCGCGGAGTATCGAACAGGCAGAGCCATTCGCCGCGCTGGTGACACCGCGCGGTGTCTTTCTCGATCAGCTTTCTGTGCGGGCGAGCAGAGCGGCAGCGGATATAGGCGTATCGCCCATGGTCACAGGCTCTTCGGCCAGCTTGGGAACGGCGCGCCCATCAATCGTGATCGAAAAGGCATCGGGGCGCCCGGTGTTGATGCGCGGCTCGCTGGCTGAAAGCGGCACTTCAAACACGTCCCCGGTTGCCATCTGAGCTTCGAACAGGCGGTCCCCGCCCTCTTCGTAGAAGCGCACCCAGACCCCGTCTTCGAGTGCGGTAAACACCACTTGCCCATCAGCGCTAAGCGGCGTTGCGACCGTCTCTTGCACAGCCGCATCGGTAGCAGCGCCGCCATCGGCCTGCGCGAGAGTTTCATCACCGGTGTCAGCGATCAGCGACCCCGGTCCGGTGCCCGCGCCAAAATAGGTGCTGGCAAAAGCGATCACTCCAATCGCGAGGATCAGAGCGGCAATCGCACCAAACCATGCAAGACCGGCAGAGGGAAGCTTGGCCGGGTCGCCCGGCGCCATCCCCTGCCCGACAGAGGAATAGCGCGGCCCGACATCGCCCATTTCGTCCCGAACCTGATCGGCAATATTGTCGCCGTCCAAGCCTACTGCGCGGGCAAAGTTGCGGGCAAAACCGATCGCATAGGTGCGCGAGGGCAGATCGTCGAAATCGCCCGCTTCGATCGTCTGAAGATGGCGGATCGGGATGCGCGTCTCAGCCGCGACATGCTCCAGTGACAGGCGCCTCGCCTCGCGCGCAGCACGCAGAGCAGGACCAGCACCAAGCGGCAGACCGATCTGCTCGGCCTGCGTCTCATCCTCAAGGATGACATCATCTTGCGTGTCCATGACCCGGCCCGCCGTTCGCGCTAAATTTTTGTTATTGGCTTGGTTCCACACAATCGGTCGAACGCAATTAAGTCAAGGATTCGCTGCAGATTGCGCAATTTTTGACAGGAAATTACGACTAATTGCAAAGCGCCGGTCACATTCGGTGACCCGGACGCGAAAAAATCAGTCCACTTCGATGCCGCGCTCTTCGGCCCAGGCGGTCAGTTCAGCGCGCAGATCCTTGGACGGATCATTGAGCCAGCCTGCCATTGCGCTGGTCAATTCGGTCAGATCAACGCGGCGCACCAGTTCCTTGATCGGGCCGACAGCGGCAGGGGTAATCGACAGGCGGCGAAAGCCAATGCCCAGCAGCGCGAGCGCTTCGAGCCGCCTTCCGCCCATCTCTCCGCACACGCCCAGATCAACCCCGCTGCCGAGTGAACCCTTCACCACCCGGTGCAGGAAACGAATGATCGAGGGGCTGAGCCAGTCATAACGCTGCGCCAGTTTCGGGTTCGCGCGGTCGGCAGCAAACAGGAATTGCGTCAGATCATTGGTGCCGACCGAAAGGAAGCTCAGCTTGGGCAGCAACAGGTCAAGCACTTCGGCCAGAGCCGGCACTTCCAGCATCGCGCCAAAATGGATCGCTTTGGGGCTCAGCTTCTTCTTGGACCGCAGGAAAGCGAGTTGTTCGTCGAACACCGACTTGGCCGCATCGAACTCCCACGGTTCGGAAACCATCGGGAACATTACATAAAGCGAGCGTCCGCCAGCCGCTTCGAGCAGAGCGCGCGCCTGCGCTTTCATCAGGCCTTCGCGCTCCAGCGCCAGCCGCAGCGCGCGCCAGCCCATTGCCGGATTCTCATCAGCCTGTGCGATGTCAGAGGCGAGATAGGGCACCGACTTGTCGCCACCGATATCGACTGTCCGGAAAATCACCGGCTTGTCCCCCGCCGCATCCAGCACATCGCGATAGAGCCGGGTCTGACGTTCGCGCTGAGGCAAAGTGGCGGAGACGAGGAACTGGAACTCGGTCCTGAACAGGCCCACGCCGTCGGCTCCGGTCATCGGCAGATTGCTCATGTCGTCGCGCAGCCCGGCATTCATCATCACCTGAATGCGCGTGCCGTCACGGGTGAATGGCTCGACATCGCGCAGGCTCGCATAGGCGGCCTGACGCTCTTTGGATTTGGCAAAGCGGGTCGCAAAGGCTTCTGCCACTTGCAATGCAGGCCGCACAGTGGCGGTGCCAGCGCTTGCATCCAGCAGCACTTCATCGCCGTCGCGCACGCACCCCCTGATCCCGGTCGCACGGCCCAGAACAGGCACGCCCATGGCGCGCGCCACGATCACGACATGCGCGGTGAGCGAGCCTTCTTCAAGGACAACGCCCTTCAAACGCCGCCGATCATATTCGAGCAGTTCGGCAGGGCCGAGATTGCGCGCGATCAGGATCGTATCCTTGGGCAGGCTTTGCGCAGCCGCTGTGCCAAGCTGACCCGAGACGATCCGCAGCAGGCGGTTCGCCAGGTCCTCAAGATCGTGCATCCGGTCTGCGAGCAGCGCATCGTCAATTTCGCGCATCCGCATACGGGTGTGCTGCTGCACGCGCTCAATCGCCGCCTCTGCGGTCAGCCCTGAATCAATCGCTTCATTGATGCGCCGCGACCAGCCTTCGTCATAGGCGAACATCTTATAGGTTTCGAGCACCTCTTCATGCTCGCCTCCGACACCAAATTCGGCCTGCCCGGCAAGATTGTCGATCTGCTCGCGCATCTTGTCAAAGGCGCGATAGACCCGCTGACGCTCGGCCTCGATATCATCGGCCATGACCTGCGTGATCTGGACGCGCGGCTGGTGATAGACCGCTTGGCCTGCGCCCAGCCCCTTCACCAGCGTCAGGCCGGTGATCGATTGCGGCCCGGTCTGCTCTTCGGTCAGGCCGCGCGCTTCTTCCTCATCAACCAGTTCGGCATTGGTGATCAGCTCAGACAGCACCATTGCGGTGGTCTGCAAGGCCTCAATCTCGACCTCTTCATAGCGGCGCGGTTCAACATGCTGGACGCACAGGACCCCCACAGCGCGTTCGCGATAGACGATGGGCACCCCTGCAAAGGAGTGGAATTTCTCCTCACCCGTTTCCTTGCGATATTGAAAGTCTGGATGGGCGCGTGCTTCGGCGAGGTTCAACGTCTCGACATTGTCGGCGATCACCCCTGTTAGCCCTTCGCCAATGGCCATGCGGGTGACGTGAACGGCGGTCTTGTTCAGGCCGCGCGTGGCGAACAGTTCCAGCATCCCTTCGCGCAGGAGGTAGATCGAGCACACCTCGCTCGTCAGGCTCTCCCCGATAATCTCCACCACGCGATCAAGCTTGGCCTGCGCGTGAAGACGCGAGGCCATCACCTCGTGCAGGCGGATGAGGATTTGACGGGCGGAGGCAGCGGCGGTCATGAGAGCCTATCGCCTACGCTCATTAGCGCAGAAAATCAAAAGAACAGGCGGATGGGAGAGCGCAAAAGCATCCAGACCGGACGCAGAATATGCGCCCTTCCAACCGCACAAGATCAGTGTCGAGCGATCTCTTCCTTGAGCGCGAGTTTTCGTTTCTTGAGGTATTGAACGGTCGCCGCGTCGGGCGAAGGCCGGGCCATTTCGGCGCGCAATTGCGCTTCTAGACCGGCATGCTTGGACTGGAGGGCATGGACGTGAGATGCGGAACCTGATGCTATCGCAGAGCCGCCTTCGGAAAGTGCCATATATGTTCTCCTGTAACAGCGGGGGGCTGCCCCCGTGGAGCGACTCGGCACAACGCGGCCGGGCCGCATAGACAATGAAACACACAACACGCTGCCTTGCAAAGTGTGATGATTCCTTAACGCCGTCCCAATGGATTTCACGCAGGTGAATTCAAGCTGCCATTGCGCGCGAAATCGGCTAGTGGCATCTCGTTGAAAGCGGATCGACAAGGGACAGCGACGCACACAATGAACGAGGCAGAGCTTCAGAAACGGCTTGAACTGCTGCGCTCAGAGCATCGCGATCTGGATGCCGCCATCGCTGCGCTGACCGAAGCGGGGCATGAAAAGGGCTTTGTCGATCAACTGCAAATCGCTCGCCTGAAAAAGCGCAAATTGCGTCTGAAAGACCAGATTTCGATCATCGAAGACGCGCTGCTGCCGGATATTATCGCGTAAGCTGCGTTAGGTTTCCTGCGGGCAATGCCACAGCGAATTGTCCCACCAAGGCACGATCAAAGAAAATTGGCAGGATAGTAACCATAGTGCGCTGGCGGTTCGCTGCCTGAGGGCCTAGCTGACCTGTATCAGACGCAAATTTTGGCCATGACTCGCACCACATCCCTCTCGCAGCCCATTGTTGAGGCTCTCTACACCGAAGCGCTCGTCCTCGCCGACGAAGTGCGCAGTGTTTTTGCGCAAGGCACCTTCGGGAGCGAGCCGGGTATCACCACGAATGAGGATGCGATGGCGCGTCTGGCGCTGTCGACCGAGGGGCTCAAGACAACCACACGGATGATGCATGTGCTGGCATGGTTGCTGAACCAGCGGGCCTATTTCTCTGGTGAGTTGAATGAAAAGCAGGTGCGCCTTCACGGAGCGCTGCCCGTCAATCGCCCCTCAGAGGCCGAGCAGCTTGCGATGCTCGAACCTGAAACCCGCGTGCTGATTGCCGAGACCGAGCGCCTGCACCAACGCATCGCCCGGCTCGACAGCGCATGGCGGCAGAAATTCGAGATGTCGCCCTCGCCTGTGCGAGCCTTTCAGGACCGGATCGGCCGCGAATTGGGCAATTTCCGGCCCTAAGCCACCTTGAGCCTTAGGCCGCCGCGAGCGCCTTTTTCCAGCGCGCCAGACGCTCCTCGCGCACTGTATCCTCCATATCGGGTTCGAACCGTTTGAGCTGACCGCGCATCGCCTGCGCCGCGCTTGGCACATCGCTGTAAAGGCCTGCACCTGCGGCGGCGAGCATGGCTGCCCCCAGTGCCGTTGTCTCTACGAAAGCGGGGCGCTCTACCGGGATGCCCAGCATGTCCGCCAGATCCTGCGCCATCCAGTCATTTGCGGCCATCCCGCCATCGATGCGCAAAGTCTCCCAACTGGTGCCATCGGCGGCGAAGGCAGTCGCCAGATCATGCGTCTGGTGCGCCATCGCCTCCAATGCCGCGCGGGCCAGTTCAGCCTTTCCGCTGGCAAAGCTCAGCCCGCTGATTACGCCGCGCGCCTCGGCCTTCCAGTGCGGCGCGCCAAGGCCAGAGAGCGCCGGCACAATCGTCACTCCGCCGCTGGAGGGGATGGATCGCGCCAACTCCTCGGTCTGGCTCGCGACATCGACGATACCCAGCGAATCGCGCAGCCATTGGACAAGACTGCCTGCCACGAACACCGAACCTTCGATGGCATAGGTCCGCTCGCCGGCAAGCTGCATCAGCACCGTGCCGAGCAAGCGGTTGTCAGACGTGGGGAGCGCGCTGCCCTGATTGGTCAGAACAAAGGCGCCGGTGCCATAGGTCGCCTTGGTCTGGCCCGGCGCGAGGCAAGCCTGCCCGATGGTGGCCGCCTGTTGGTCCCCCACCAGACCGGTGATCGGAATTTGGCGCCCGAACAGCGAGGCATCGGTCTCAGCAAGCGTGCCCGACATATCCGTGACCGAAGGCAGCGCCGCTTTGGGAACGCCAAACAGGTCGCACAGCTCTTCGCTGAACTGCGCATCTTCAAGCCCCATCAACAGGGTGCGGCTGGCATTGCTGGCATCTGTAATGTGGGTTTCGCCGCCCGTAAGCTTATAGACCAGCCAGCTTTCAACCGTCCCGAACGCCAGAGTCCCCGCATCCGCAGCAGCGCGCACCTCTGCCACATTATCGAGCATCCAGCGCATCTTGGTGCCTGAGAAATAGGGATCGAGCAGCAGCCCGGTTTTGGCCTGCATGTCTGGCTCATGCCCCGCCTCGCGAAGCTGCACGCAAAACGGCTCGGTGCGGCGATCCTGCCAGACAATCGCCTTGGTCAATGGCTCGCCGGTTGCCTTGTCCCAAGCCACCACGGTCTCGCGCTGATTGGTGATGCCGATCCCGGCAATCATCGCCGCGCCGCCCGCTTTGGGGATCACTTCGAGGGCGCATTCGAGCGTCTTCTCCCAGATCTCGCCCGCATCATGCTCAACCCATCCAGCTTGCGGGTAATGTTGCGTCAGCTCTTTCTGAGCGCTCGCCACAAACACGCCGTCGCTCGCAAACAGCATGGCGCGCGTGGAGGTGGTGCCTTCGTCGAGGACAAGGATGTAATCGGACATTGTTTTCTCCTTGGGCGTTCTTGCTCGCTCACGCTCGTTTCCCGAGCCGCCCACTCCCCCGCCCTTCCACCCGGAATTGTATCCTCAAGGGCGGAAGGGCGGGGGAGTGGGCGGCTCGGCACCAAGGATCAGCCGGATGGCTGATCCGCACCCATCAAAACGTGACTTCTGCCATCCCTTTCTCCATATGCAACCAGTATGGTTGGACTACCCCCGAAACCTTGGCCCACGGGCGCCTCTGAGCAGCTTGAACCGCTCGTTGCGCGCGTGCTTGCGCCCAACCCTTCGCCCTACACATATACCGGTACGCAGACCTATGTCGTCGGAACAGCCGAAGGGCCGGACTGCGCGGTGATTGACCCCGGACCCAATGATCCGGCGCATATCGAAGCGATTGTGAGCGCGGTGGGCACTCGCACACTCACCGCAATCATGTGCACCCACACTCATCGTGACCATTCACCCGCCGCTGCGCCTCTGGCCGCGCAAACCCGGGCGCCGATCATCGGTTGCGCGCCGCTGGTGCTCAAGAGCGACCATCCGCGCGCCGACGAGGCTTTTGATGAGACCTATGAGCCTGACCGAGTGCTGGAAGATGGCGAGCAGATGCGCGGCACGGGCTGGACGCTGACGGCTGTGGCAACGCCGGGGCACACGTCCAACCATTTGTGCTTTGCGCTCGAAGAGAGCGGTGCGCTGTTTACCGGCGATCATGTCATGGGCTGGTCCACCAGTGTCGTCATCCCGCCCGATGGCGATATGGGCGACTATATGGCGAGCCTCGAAAAGCTGATGGCGCGCGAGGACACGGTCTATCACTCCGCCCATGGCGCCGCGATCACCAAGCCAAGACAGCTTGTGCGCGGAATGATCGGCCATCGCCGCCAGCGCGAAAACCAGATCCTGCGGCTGATGGGAGAGGCTCCGCGACCTGTCTCCGACTTTATCCCTGACATGTATAAGGGCCTCGATGAACGCCTCATCCCCGCGGCCGAGCTTAGCGTGACCGCGCATCTGATCGACCTGGAGCGACGCGGCATGGCTGCGGAGGACGAAGGCGTATGGCGCACGATCTGAAACCAGCCTCCGACACCCTGCCTGAGCTTGACGCTCCGCAAGAGGAATCCGCGATGGTCCCGGCACCTGACGGGGGGTCTCCTTCATCGCGCCGCGAGCACCGGCTCTGGATCGCACTTGGGGCCATGGCGATTGTTGCAGCGTTCTTTTGGTGGCGCGCCTATTTTCATCAGGAAGAAGGCGACCCGGTGGCCAGCGCGATGGTCGCCTTTGAAAAGCAGAACTCGCTGATCGTCTTTGCCAGCCGTTTCGAAGTCGTGGCGGAAAGCGAATATGAACAGACCATCGCCACCGTCCCGGTGCGCCGGGTGCGTCAGGCGATGATCGTGCCCGCAACGGTGGATTACAGGCTTGACCTTGCCGCCATGGACGCCTCGGATTTTGCATGGGATGAGGCCACTTCAACGCTGACCGTCACGCTCCCGCAATTGCAGACATCAACGCCCAATATCGACGAAGCAAATGCGCGGCTGTTTACCGAAGGCCTGCTCAACACTGGCGGATCGCAGCAAATGCTGTCGACAAGCAATTCGCAGATCGCGCAGGAGAAAGCGGCCGCCTTTGCCAAAAATCCCGAAGTGCTGGGCCTAGCCCGCGCTGCTGCCAGGGATGCTGTGCGACAGAACCTGGCAGTGCCCCTGCAGGTCGCCGGTTTCGACACCGCGCGCATCGAAGTGCAGTTTGAACAAAAGATAGTGCCGTAAAACCGCTCGAAATCGCAGCAACATTCCCTATATTGGACGCAACATAGTTAGCATTTTGAGAGGCAGGGATCACCAATGAGCATCGCAACCAATATCCCGTCGGGCACCGAACTGCATGCCGAAATTGACCGCCTGCGCAAAGAGCGCAACGCCGTGATCCTCGCGCACTATTATCAGACGCCCGATATTCAGGACATTGCCGACTTCGTGGGCGACAGTTTGGAACTGAGCCGCAAGGCGGCGGACACTGATGCCGATGTCATCTTGTTTTGCGGGGTGAAGTTCATGGCGGATACGGCGAAGATCCTCTCGCCTGAAAAAACCGTGATCCTGCCTGACATGGACGCAGGTTGCTCGCTGGAGGACAGCTGTCCGCCTGAAAAATTCAAGGCTTTCCGCGAGGCGCACCCCGATCACATCGCGCTCACTTACATCAATTGCTCGACCGAGGTGAAAGCGCTCTCTGACGTGATCGTCACCTCCTCCAGCGCCGAGACGATCCTGCAGCAAATCCCCAAGGATCAGAAAATCATTTTTGGCCCGGATCGTCACCTTGGCGGGTGGCTGAGCCGCAAATTTGATCGCGAAATGCTGCTATGGCCGGGCGTGTGCATCGTTCACGAGGCGTTTAGCGAAACCGAGCTTCTGAAGCTCAAAGAACAATATCCCGGCGCGCCGATCGCTGCCCACCCGGAATGCCCGCCAACAATTGTCGATCACGCCGATCACGTGGGCTCAACCAGCTCGATCCTGACCTTCGCCAAGAACTTCGAAGGCGACACGCTGATCGTCGCGACCGAACCGCACATCATGCACCAGATGGAAAAGGCCCTGCCGGAAAAAACCTTCATCGGCGCGCCGGGCGCGGACGGGAACTGCTCGTGCAATATCTGCCCGTACATGGCGCTCAACACGATGGAGAAAATGTACACCGCCCTGCGCGACCTGACCCCTCAAATAGAGATCGAGGAAGACTTGCGGTTAAAGGCGAAGGCGAGTCTGGACCGAATGCTGGAGATGGCGAGCGGGACTGTGGGTCTGGGTGATTTGGGTAAGGTGGCGTTCTCGGTTGATGGGGATTGAGCCGATGACAAAGGCAAGTCTAACAACTGCCGCTGACATGGCGAGAGAGCGCGGGATTGACCCAAGGCGATTTCGCAAGGCGCTTCGTACGCAGAACTTCGATTGGCACGACCTGGGAGATCGCTGGGTCGTTGAGAAAGGAAGCGAAATGCACCTCGAAATGGAAAGTGTATTAAACGCTCTTGACTGAAATGACGAGCTTATGGCCCTAGATGCCAGCTTGCGCTGGCATGACGTTTTGCCTTAACTCGTCACCCCAGCGAAAGCTGGGGTCTCCGGCGGCTATGACAGCATTTTCAGGTAGAGATCGTTCCAGCTTGGGTTCTGTTTCTCAATCGCCTCAATCTTCCATTCACGCTTCCACGCCTTCATGGCTTCCTCTCGGGCGATGGCTTCTTCGATAGTGGGGTATTCCTCGACATAGACTAGGCGTGTGCAGTGGTACTTCGCGGTAAATGCGCCACCTGCTCCTTCGCGATGCTGAACGATGCGAGCAGTAAGGTCTGCGGTTACGCCGATGTAGAGGACGCCATAGCGCTTATTGGTCATGATGTAGACGTGACCGCCGCGTTTCATTCTCCACCTTTGGTTCTTGGGGCCTGAGATCCCAGCTTTCGCTGGGATGACGGGTTGGAGGGCCGGGATGACGAGGGTTGCACCACCCGCGCCACAACAAGCGCGCTCCCCAACAGCAGCATCCCTGCCACATCGAGCGCGGTGAGCACTTCGCCGAATACGCTGTACCCAACCACCGCTGCAATCGCAGGCTGGGTGAGCAACGCCAGCCCGATCACCAGCGGCGGGAAGTGGCCGAGCGAATAGACCATCAGGCCCTGACCCACCAATTGGTTGACCACAAACAACGCCACTATCGGCCACCAGACCTCCGGCCAAATCGCCTCGCCCAGCCCCCATGCCAGCGCCAGCAGAAACGGCGCGCCCGCCATGCCAGACCAGAACAGCAGGCTCCAACTCCCGATGGAGCGCCGCGCGTCTTGCAGGATCAACAGATAGCCCGCGTAGAACATGCCCGCCATCAGGCTGAACAGATCGCCCACCAGCGTGGTGGTCGAAATCTCCAGACTGCGACCCAACAGCAGCGCTGCGCCCGTCAGCGCCATCGCAATCGCACTCCATTCGCGAAAGCGCGGAAACAGGCCGGCGACCACAAAGCCCCAGACCATCAGAACCAGACTGCCTGAATTGGCGAACAGCACCGCATTGCCAAGCCGCGTCATGCCGATGCCGATATGCCAGGCGGCGACATCTGCGGCAAAGCAAAGCCCCGCAATCGCGACCAACAGCACGGTCTTGCGCGGCACAGCCAGCGGACGCTCCCCGCGATAGCTAGCCAACGCCAAAAGGAAGGGCAGCGCCAGAAACAGACGCCAGAAACCCGCTGCCACCGGGCCGGTATCAACCAGCCGCACGAACACCACACCCGATGCAAGCGCGGCATTGCCCGCCAGCAAAGCTGTCAGCAACAGCGCTGCGCCCAGGGTGCTGGTGCGATTCCCAACAATTCCTTGCTGCCCTGCATCCTTTTCCATGCTTGCGCCCTACGCCTCGACACGCCAAGTGCAATCACTAAGAATTGCGCCGATCAGGACGTGCAATCCCAGCCACGAAACAGAAACAGGACACACGATGCAGCACGAAGCACTTTTCGAACCGCTCAAAATGGGTGCGCTCGAAGCGAGAAACCGCATTTTCATGGCCCCGCTCACCCGTGGCCGCGCGGCTGACCCGATGTTCACGCCGAATGACATGATGAAGACCTATTACGAACAGCGCGCGGGGGCAGGCCTGATCCTGACCGAAGCAACCGGCATCAGCCGCGAAGGTCTGGGCTGGCCCAGCGCGCCGGGCATCTGGTCGGACGAGCAGGTCGAAGCGTGGAAGCCGATCACCGAAGCGGTCCATGAAAAGGGCGGTCTGATCGCTATGCAGCTGTGGCATATGGGCCGTCTGGTGCACCCCTATTTCCTCGGCGGCAAACCCTCGCTTTCGGCCAGCGCCACCACGGCGCCGGGCCACGCGCACACGCCAGAGGGTCGCAAGGATTACGAGCAGGCCGCTGCCATGACGAAGGACGATATCGAGCGCACCATCGCCGATTATCACCGCGCGGCGGAAAACGCGAAGAAGGCCGGGTTCGACTCGGTCCAGCTGCACGGCGCGAATGGCTATCTGATCGACCAGTTCCTGCGCGAAACGACCAATCTGCGCGAAGATGAATATGGTGGCCCGGCGGAGAACCGCGTGCGCTTTATGCGCGAAGTTCTGGAAGCGCTGATCGATGTCTGGGGCGCGGACTGCGTGGGCATTCGTCTGTCGCCCAATGGCGAAACGCAGGGAGCCGATGACAGCAATCCGGCAGCGATCTTTGGCGAGGCAACCCGCGTGATCGAGGAACTGGGCCTGGCCTATCTCGAACTGCGTCAGCCCGGCCCGAACGGCACGTTTGGATCGACTGACGTACCGCAGCAGGATGCGCTGATCCGGGGCATTTATACCGGCCCGCTGATCCTCAATTCGGATTACGGCGCTGAGGAAGCCGATGCGGATGTCACCAGCGGTCGCTGCGATGCGGTAAGCTTTGGCCGGCCCTATATCTCGAACCCTGATCTGGAAAAGCGGATCGCAGCGGGCGCGCATTTCAACGAGAATGTGAATGTGCCGGTCAGCTGGTACTTCCCGGTTCCCGAAGGCTATATCGACTACCCGACGCTCGAAGAAGAGCAGGCGGCTGCCTGATCTGAGATCTACCGGTCCGGCGTCGTTGGAGGAGCAGGCGGCGCCGGAGCGGGAGGCTCACTTGAAGTTGAGGTAGTTGTGACCGTCGTTTCGACAGTGGTCTGAACGCTGTCCCCATCTTCAGAGACTTCGCTGGTCACCGTCGTCGTGCGCTTACGCAAAGGCGGCGATTGCGAGGTGAGCGATTCCAGCGGGATCATATCGTCACTAATCGTCCCGCCCAGCACTTCGCCTGTGACCGTTCCGCCCTGTTCTGCGGGAGCCTGCGCTTCTGGCGTCTCGCTCTCGCTGCCGCACGCGGCAAGCGCGCTGGCCAGAACGAGGCCTGTGGCCAACCGGCCGATCATGGTGTGCATGTCCCTCTTCCCGTCTTGTCGAGCGCTTCCAAGAAATCCGGTGCGCGCGCGATCAGCGCTTCGTCCCATTCGCTCGCGCTCACATTCTTGCCCAGACGCGCAAGGCTGGTGACGCCAAATTCTTCAATCCCGCATGGCACAATCCCGCCAAAATGCGAAAGGTCAGGGTCGAGATTGACCGAGAAGCCGTGCATCGTCACCCAGCGCCGCACGCGCACACCGATGGCTCCGATCTTGGCCTCGCGCCCGTCAATATCGCGGGTCCAGATGCCGACGCGGCCATCAACCGCCCAGGCCTCAACCCCGAAATCGGCAAGCGTTGCGATCACCCAGCCCTCGATCGAGTGAACGAAGCAGCGCACATCCTTGCCGCGCCGGGCAAGGTTGAGCATCAGATAGCCCACGCGCTGACCCGGTCCATGATAGGTGTAGCGCCCGCCGCGCCCGGCCTCGACCACGTCAAAACGCGGATCGACCAATTCGGCAGGATCAGCGCTCGTCCCGGCAGTGTAGACCGGAGGATGCTCCAGCAGCCAGACCTGCTCGGACTCGGTCCCGGCATGGATTGCGGCATTGCGTAACTCCATTGCTTCAAGCGCGTCGGTATAGGGCACGAGACTTTTCTCGCGCAGCCATTCGAGCGCATCGACATCAAGGTCTGGAGACAAAGCTTTGCTTGCCATGCTGCATGGGTGGGGGCATTGCTCTGCCATATCAAGAGCCGAGATAGGCAATTGGGGGCATTTACCGGCATGAAATTCGATATGAACGCAATCTGGTCGCGGGCCGTAGAGCTTGTGCAGGAGAACTTGCAGCTCTTGGCGATTGTCTCGGCGGTGTTTTTACTGCTGCCTTCGGTGGCGATCTATCTTTTGCTGCCCTCGATGCAGACATTTGCCGATCCTGCCGCTGATCCAGACGTAGTGGCAGCACAATTGCAGGCGAACCTTGGCCCGATCATCACTTTTGGCGTGGTCTCCATGCTGGTGCAATTTGCCGGTAATGGAGCGATGATCGCGCTGATGAGCGGGGCGCGTCTCACAGTGGGCGAGGCCATTAAGACCGGCCTTAAGATCACACTGAGCGCACTCGCCGTTTTCGTTATATTCATGCTCTGCTATTTCTTCGCAGCCATCATCGTCATCATTCCGTTCGCGCTGCTAGGCGGTCTTACAGGATTGCCAGCGCTGGGAGCGCTCGGCGTTTTGCCCGCATTATTGGCGTCCGCCTATATTGCTGCACGCATGTCGATGAGCATGCCGGTGATGGTGCTGGAAAACACACTCAATCCAATTGGCGCGGTGCTTCGATCCTTTGCGCTCACGCGCAAGCGCCATTGGTCAATCCTCATGTTCTGGGCGGTTCTGTTCCTGTGCTATTTCGTTATTGCCATCCTCTTATCTAGCGTGATCAGCCTGATCGCGGCGCTGGCCGGAGGCGGGACGGTGAGTGCGCTTATTCTGGGCCTGACCAATGGATTGATGGGCATGATCATCGGGATGCTTATGTGCGGGATTGCCGTTGCGATGTATGGCCAATTGTCGATCACGGATGAGGATGTGATCGGATCCGTGTTCGACTAGGCAGGTCTTGACTACGCAGGTCTTGACTGCGCGAATTTTGACTCCGCACGTTTTGACCACGAAGGGCAGCGCATGATGCTCGCTTGAGCGCTTTGCCCGATTGCCAGCCCGCGTCCCCTGCCCTAGCGATCGGGCATGGCCGATGCGGACCCCTCTTCCCTGAACGAGACTGACGGTCACGCAGCAACCGCCGCGATCTCCAATTCGCGCATGGCGCTGCTGTTCACCGTCATGCTGGTGACGGCGGCGGGCAATACAGCGATGCAATCGGTGATGCCCTCTATCGGCACGGCCCTGGGGGTGGAGGATTTCTGGATCAGCCTCGCTTTCAGCTGGTCTGCCCTGTTGTGGGTGGTGTGCGCACCGATCTGGGCGCGGCGGTCTGACAAGCGTGGGCGCAAGTCGATGATGGCGCTTGGCCTCATCGGCTTCACGGTCTCGATGGGATTGTGCGGCATTGTGCTGGTGCTGGGCCTTGCCGGATGGCTCAGCGCGATTGCCGCTTTGATTGTATTCGCTGCTGCGCGCAGCCTGTACGGTCTGTTCGGCAGCGCGGCCCCGCCAGCTGTGCAAGCCTATGTCGCCTCGCGCACGGCGCGGTCTGAACGCACACAAGCGCTCTCGCTGCTTGCTTCCAGCTTCGGGCTGGGCACGGTGATCGGACCGGCGCTCGCGCCGCTCATGGTTTTGCCCATTCTGGGGCTTGGCCTGCCCGGGCCGTTCATCTGCTTTGCGCTGCTGGGTTTTGCTGCGCTGGT
>JBCBMN010000059.1:0-17128 GCA_039822745.1 Pseudomonadota bacterium
ATGCTGTATAGAGCGTCATAACCTTCGTGATCGAAGCGGGGACAAATCGACGTTCCGCCTGCCGTTCAAACAGCACCTGCCCAGTCGATGCATCAACTAGCAGCGCGATTGGTGTTTCGGATGCGTCAAGGTCAAGCGGCACCGGCTCCAGCTGGGCTTTGGCAGGCGATATCGCCAAAATGGTCGCGACCAACGACGCAATTGCCCTCAGTGCCAATCGGTTCATTGCACCGTCAAGAAAGGCAGTATGAAAGCTCCACATAAGGGCAATACTAGATCGAAACTGAGCCTTTTGCGAGAATTCGGCGGTTTCAGTTCACAATCTCGTCCGCGAGAAGGCCAACGCTCATTGCGTAGTAGTTTGAGCAATTGTATTCGAGGATCACTCGATAATTACCGGTTAGCAGCCATGCTGGCTTGCCTGGTCCATCTGGCTGAAACAGGGAAACCAGAGTGTCATCGGGAAGCGCTCTTCGGGTCTGGACACCAAGCTCGCGCCACTCAGCCACCGTTTTCCATTGGCTATGCCTTTCGTGAACACGCGGGCAAACGGCTGCCTTAAGCTTGGTCTTATGCGCATCGACGTCAAAGCCAGCAGGAACAATGGCGCGCACGCCCCAGGGCTGTCCTGTGCGCCAGCCAGCGTCTTTGAAGTAGGTCGCAATCGAAGCAAATGTGTCGGCGCGGTTTGTGAAGATGTTCGCTCGCCCATCTGAGTCACCGTCGGTCGCTAATCGCAGATAGACCGAGGGAAGGAACTGTGGGTTACCAAATGCCCCGGCATAGCTGCCGACCAGCTCACCCCGGGAGAAACCGCGTTCAGCGACTTTCATCAAGGCCACCCATTCACTTGCAAAAAGCTCCCGCCGGCGTCCTTCCCACGCCAGAGTTGCAAGCGAGCGCGAAAGATCAAAACCTCCACGAATTTTGCCGTAACTCGTTTCATGCCCAAAGATTGCAATCAGGATCGAAGCCGGGACGCCTGACTGCTC
Source organism: Pseudomonadota bacterium (assembly GCA_039822745.1). Lineage (GTDB taxonomy): Bacteria > Pseudomonadota > Alphaproteobacteria > Sphingomonadales > Sphingomonadaceae > Erythrobacter. Next base: position 993 of record JBCBMN010000059.1, read on the forward strand.
CTCCACCTTTGCCAAGGTGGAGCGGTTCGCTTGATAAACCCTTTGGCCACCTGCGATTCGCGTCGAATTGACATGCTTGGCGATGTAAGGCGCGAGATCGGGGTATCCTCGCTTGGTCGGGCGTCCTGGTTGCCCTCGGTCCAAGCGGATCACTCTCGCATTAGGGGTAAGCCCTTCGGTCATGCGAATGAGTGTCTCTTCTCCAACCCCCTCCGCTCGCGCTCTGGCTTTGAGTAACTCAATATAGGCATCGAATTCGATCCCATCGCGAGCCCTAACCTGAGCGTGGCCTGGACTGGAGAACGTGAGCGCAAGGGCAACAAGCGCCATGAGTTTTGACCATCGTGGGAATGACATATTGCGGTGTTCCCACATTTCCATTGCGGGGCCAAGGGCATGAAAAGCCAAACTCACACTTGAGCGGGCTGAAATGCCTCGCTAACGGGGTCGGACGCGGACAGGTGGCAGAGCGGTTGAATGCACCGGTCTTGAAAACCGGCAAGGGTGCAAGCCCTTCGTGGGTTCGAATCCCACCCTGTCCGCCAAGAAGGGGGCTCGCCGCAAGGTGAGCCCCCTTTTTCGGATTTCGGTGTGGCGTACAATAGAACTCGGCGCGGCCCCACTGGAGTTCCGATGAGACTGCGCCAAGCTTGGATTTACGAGTGCGGCTTAGTCAGGGCGACGACCGCGCCGTGTCCGTTCGCGGGTGTCCGTTTCGCCATCGCGATTGGTTGTCGTGCGGCGGCGGGAGACACTGCCATCGTCATTGCTGGTTGCGGTGTTGCCGACACTGCGCGTCTCACCGTTGAAACCCGTACTTGACCGGTTGCGGTTGCAAGTCCCGTCGTCACATTTGCCGTTTGATGTGCGAGAGGCCGTGGCACCGTCAAAACGTGTTGCAGTTCCGGAACGCGTATAGCCATCTTCTTCGTTGTAATTACGGTTTAGCTGACGCGAGGCGGTTTCGCCATTGCGCCGTGTTCCACTGGCCGTGCTCGTCAGCCCATCACTCTCATCGTAGTTGCGATTGACCTGACGCGAGGCTGTCTCACCATTCCGATCGGTTACTGTCTTGCTGCTGGTGAGGCCCGATTCCTCGCTGTATTTGCGGTTAAGTTCACTTGAGGCTGTTTCGCCCTCACGGTTGGTAACGCTCTTGCTGCGGGTCAGACCATCTTCTTCAGTGTAGTTGGTGCTGTTCGTACGCGAAGCGGTGTTGCCGTCCTTGTCGGTCGCCGTCACGCTGCTTTCGCGTCCGGTTTCAGTCTCCTCGGTAGAACGCTCCACTTCCTGTGCCTGAGCGGGCATTGCAAGAAGTGCGAACGCCATTGCGGTGCTGGTAATCAAAATGCGCATAATATCCTCCTGTGCATCTCCAGATGCGAAAACGTTTGCTCGTCGCGAAGCGCTTCAGATCGGTTGCGTCTGCGCGTCGAGCGATGAGTAGGAACTAGGCTTCCGAAAATGAACGCCAGCTAGACACTTTCGTCAGGAAAGAAGGGATTGTGTCACGTCTTGTAACGACCTGTCATTCAGTGCGACGTAGCTGTCTGGTCGCTGAAGCCCTGTGTTAAAGCTAGGGTAAAATAGCAGCGCGTGCGCCGTCGCCATTAGAAAAAATCAGTGTTTCGACGCTGGTACCGGTTCCAAGATTGACGCGGTTTTCTTGCCTCGCCCACACATCTGTGAGGATCTGCGAGTGGATCAACAGTTCAGACCCGCCACCCGGTGATCTCGCTTCCTGATAGACCACCAAGCGGCCGCCATCGATTTCCGTCCCAAGCAGCTTGAAGACGATCTTCTCACCGTCATGCGAGATGGAAAACCTTTGTGCAACATAACGGGCCACTGCTCGACGGTTCTCAATATCATTCACGACATCAGGAGCGCGTACGCCTTGATTTTCAAGCGCGTGCTCGGCGTCGTGCAGCGGAACTCGGTGGATGACTTCAATCATCCCCGTTCGGGGATTATGCGAGACCGTAGAGATTGTGACCTTCTGCTGGTGTGCAGACGCAGGAACCGCGAGCACCAGAGCAAGAAGAAAGACGAAGGCGCGGATCATTCAGCGCCCTCCATCTCCTCCTCTTTTCCTTCTTCGGTCTCAACCACAGTCACTTCTGCCATCAAATCGCGGCCTGTGCGTGATGAAGAGCCAGAGCGCTTAAACGCTTCCACCCGGCTTTCGATGATTTTGCGCGGATAGTGGTTGTTGTCGATGTCTGCATCAGCCGTTTCCCAGTCAGGGTCAACGACAGCCTCGACGAGCACCTTTTCCTTCGGGAAAACAAGCAACTTGCTGATATTACGCGCATTGCGACGCCAGATTTCGGCCGGGATATACATCCGCTCGGTTGACCCGTCGGCAAAGGTGAGACCAAGGATAATCGGCATGACGAGGCCACCCTTGTTCGAAAAGCTCAGCACATAGTAATTGCTGTCTTCCTCGATGGCGCGATCAAAGACCCGGCGTTCCCAATCATCGAGGCCTTCAAGGAAGCTGTCATAGCTCTTGATGTCCTTTGGCGTAACGGTGAACCGGTCGTTCTCGTCGTAAAAGTCAGTCACACCCGGATTTTCTAGCACCCAGATCGGCAGGTTCTGTTCACGGTTAAGGCGCACACCAACCTTTTCGGGTTGATCTGCAACCCTCTGGCGCTGGCGAGCAAGATCTATGTCGGGATTCTTGGTGTCGATCCGCAGCTTGTGGATCGTGTCCAACGAGATATCGACGTGATCGGTTGTGTAGAACCAACCGCGCCAGAACCAGTCGAGATCCGTGCCCGACGCCTCTTCCATCGTCCGGAAGAAATCAGCAGGTGTGGGGCGCTTGAACTTCCAGCGGCGCGCATATTCGCGCATCGCAAAATCGAAACGCTCACGACCAATCACAGTGTCGCGAAGGATGTGATAGGCGGCTGACGGCTTGCCATAGGCGTTGGGCCCCAGGTTCAGAACGCTGTCCGACTGAGTCATGATCGGGACCTGATTGGTCGAGGTCATATAGGGGACCAGATCGCGCGGAAGGCTGCGGGTCCATGGCATGTCAGGATCCCACTCATAGCCAGCAACGCTATCGAGGAAGGAGTTGATGCCTTCGTCCATCCAGGTCCATTGGCGCTCATCGGTGTTGACCGTCATGGGGAAGTAGATGTGGCCGATTTCATGGATCACGACTCCGACCAAAAACACTTTCTCGCTTTCAGAATAGGTTCGTGAACCGTCATCCTGAAGCGTGGTACGCGGCCCGTTGAAGGTGATCATCGGATATTCCATCCCTCCGACAGGTCCGTTCACGGACTGCGCGGTTGGATAGGGATAATCGAAGCTGAAGCGCGAATAGACCTTCATCGTGTGAACGACAGCAGCGGTGGAGTACTTCTGCCACAGCTCCCCGCCCTCCTTGGGATAGAAGGACATGGCCATCACGGTTTCGTTCTCAGCGCCGGGTTGCTTGTGCCCCTGTGCGTCCCAGGCAAATTTGCGGCTCGTCGCCCATGCAAAGTCGCGGACATTCTTGGCCGTGTAGCGCCAGGTCTTCGTACCTGTGGGAGTGCTGCTCTCGTTCGCTTCAGCCTCATCCGGCGTCACAATGAACACAGGCTCATCGGCGTTTCGCGCGGTCGCAAGGCGCTGACGCTGGGTAGCAGTGAGGACAGAGGTTGGATTGCTCAGCACCCCGGTCGATGAAACGATATGATCGTTCGGCACGTTCATCGACACATCGTAATTGCCGAATTCCAGCGTAAACTCACCGCGTCCAAGGAACTCCTTATTGTGCCAGCCTTCATAGTCCGAATAGGCGACCAGACGCGGGAACCATTGGGCGAAAAGGAAAATGTCATTGCCACCTTCGCGCGGATCGTCGGGGAAGTGCTCATAGCCTGAACGCGCATAAATCGTGTTCTCTTCCACGATGTTATAGGCCCAGTCGATGTTGAAGCTTACGCTCTGACCCGGACGCAGCGGTGTGGCGAGATCAATCCGCATGAGGGTGCCAACGATGGTGTGCGACAGTGCACGCCCGTTAGAGAGGCTCACGCGCGAAATCTCATAGCCATATGCATTGTCAGCCATGGCCTGCTGGCGGCGCAGTTCTTCAAGCGAGAGTTTCGCCGGTGCCGAACCGCTTGCCGCGCTCACAGCCGGGCCACGACGGCCGGGTCCACCAAAAGTGGTAGTCAGCTCTGACATGGAGTCTTTCTTGAAGATGTTCTGATCAAGCTGCATCCATATCCACGGCAGCGTGTCAGGCGAATTGTTCTTGTAAGTGATCGTAGCTTTGGCCGTCAGCCGACGAGCCTCTTCGTCAAGGTCCGCGGTGATCTTGTAGTCCGCCTGCTGCTGCCAATACCGAAATCCGGGAGCACCGCTCGCATTGCGATAGACGTTGGGATCGGGAAGCACCTCGTCCAGCTGGCGGAACTTGTCCTCAAAACTGCCTTTGGTCTGCTGAATACCCTGCGCGTGGGCCGGAATTGTCGCAAGAACCGCAAGCAGGAAAGCGGCGAGTTTCAATTGCAATTTCAAGATATCGTCCTTCAATTGGGGCATTCGGCAGGTGATTTTAAGGCTGCGGCTTACTCGGCGATGTCCATTTCGTCGATCAGCGCCTGAGCTCCGTCCACTTTTTCCATCACCCACAGCATGTAGCGCGAGTCCACATGGATGCTGCGCGTCGTCCGGGGATCAAAGTCCCAGTCGGAATTGATGCTTTCATAGGTCCCGTCGAACAGAAGCCCGACGAGCTCACCCTTGGAATTGAGCGTTGCAGAGCCGCTATTGCCGCCCGTCACATCAAGATCAGAAAGGAAGTTGACCGGAACCGAACCAATCGATGCCTCGATGTAGTCGCCGTAATCAGCTGCCTCGATCAGTTCCAATTGACGCTTGGGAGCGTTGAATGGGTCTTCGCCCGTATCCTTAGCCGTAATCCCTTCAAGCGTAGTGAAAGGCGCATAGATCAAGCCGTCAGCAGGTGAGCCACCCAAAACATTGCCAAAGGTAACGCGCAGCGTGCTGTTGGCATCAGGATAAGCGAGCACGCCCTGCTCTTTCTGCCAGTCAGTGATCGCCTTCATGTAATCGGGACGCAGAGCCAGAGACCGGCCTGCCCGAGTCTTCGATTGGGTTTCGAGCTCAAACCCATAGTCATACATCGCCACGGCAAGCTTGATGAAAGGGTCTTCGCTCGCCTCAAAATCTGCAGGAGTGGCATCCATCAGACCAATGCGGGTTTCAAGATCGCCAAGCTTTGTTTCATCGTAGAAACGCTCAAGCAGCGCGGGCAATTCGTCGGCTGTCGTCTCGGCAGTAAAACCCATGGCTTCGTCAAGAACCGCAACGCGCTCTTCGATAGGCTGCGCAAGATATCCTTCCAGGAACAAGATCCACGTCGCCTTGTCGACGCCGGCGTCATACCGGCGATCAATTGCCGTCATGCCCTGCTTGAAGAACGTCATGTCACGTTCCTGATATCCACCCTCGCGCTCTGCATTGGGCTTCAAACGCTCTTTCGAAAGGCGGTAGAGGCGACGGGCGACGCCGAACAACTGAGCGCGAGAGGCATTGCCGTACCAGAAGTTGGTGCGTGAGGCTTGAGCGCTCTCGGTCGACAACTCAGCAAGAGCGGCAATCGCTGTGCCGTATTCGGCGCGCGATGCATCGGCAGCGATCCACCCAGCAAGAGCCGCTTCACGAGCGCGCCGACGATCAACCAGCCCCACCCGGCGCGCACCTTCCATCTGGCCGCGCAGGTTCTTCTCATAATTGTTGAGCCCTGCGAGCAGGCTCTCATACTTTACACGTGCATCCGATCCTTCTGGTGCAGCGGTTTCGATTGTCGCAATCCACTCTTCGATCAGTTTCTGAAACGTCGGATAGTTCCAATCGAACGTATTCTCGACTTCGGAGAGCAATGTGTAGCGGCTGGTCGAGCCGGGATAACCGGCGACCATCACGAAATCACCATCGGCCACGCCCTTGGCGCTGACTTTTAGATGATGCTCTGGCGCATAGGGGACGTTGGCTTCGTCGAAGTCCGCAGCCGAACCATCGGGAGCGACGTAGGCGCGGTAGAAGGCGAAGTCGCCCGTGTGACGCGGCCACTGCCAGTTGTCGATATCACCGCCATACTTGCCGATGCTGTCCGCCGGGGCATAAACTAGACGCACATCGCGCACTTCAAGCCGCTTGATCAGCTTGTACTGCGCGCCGCCAAAGAAGCCGGAAACCTGACAACGATAGCCTGCCGCTTCTTCGCAGGCAGCAATGATGTCCTTTCGGCGTTGCTGGACCAATTCATAGCGCTCAAGCGGCTCAAGATCCTTGTTGCCTTCGCGCATTTGATCAGTGATGTCGCTCACCTCGGTCGTCACATATATGCGCGAACCGGGAGCAGCGGGGAGCTCATCTCCCTTGGTGGCGGCGAGAAAGCCATTTTCAAGGTAGTTGTTCTCAGCGGTCGAGTTGAACTGAACCGAACCGCGTGCGCAATGGTGGTTCGTTACAACCAGACCCTCTGGCGACACGAAACTGGCCGAACAACCGCCAAGGGAAACAATGGCGCCCATCGGGAAACTTGTGAGGTCAGAAAGCGCAGCCGGGTCCAATTCCAGCCCCGCGGCTTCGAGTTGTTCGCTAAGTTCCTCGAGTTGATCGGGCGTATACATCCCCTCTTTGGCGCCGGCCGATGCGGTGAGCGAGATTGCTAGGACTGCGCCGAGTGGAAGCAGGCGAGAGAAAGACATAGGATACTTTCTTAACTGAGCGAGCACGCCGATTGAGCACACCCTGATCATGAAAAACTGTTGCTCGGCTCAAAACGCAATTGAGCCTTTGGTCAAGGATAAATCTGCCAACGGTTTCTCGGTTTTCCAGCGGCAGTTAGAGAGGCTTAGATGCGCGCAAACGGAAGAAAATGCCGCTTTCGTTGTAGCCTGTGAGTTCAAGCACACCGCTGACCACATGGACCTTGGTCTCATTGGTCTCAAACGGCGTGTCCGCAAACACTTCGATGAATTGGTTGGGGGCCGCGTGAAAGTGGAAAGGGCAGCCCGGCGGGTATCCCAGCAGAACAAAACGTTTCTGCTTGGCAGAACTGTCCAAGGGCATCATCCAGCCAGCGACCTTGATCCGCTTACCTTCTAATTTCTTCACTTCTGGCGTGAAAACTGGCTTTGAAAGGATATAGCCCTGCTCATCCTTGCGAGTGGTCTCTCCGGTGGCCTCAAGCGTCTTCCACGACACCCCTCCTTTGGGCGTAGCGGCCGGCTTCCAGATGTCTTCGACGGGAGGCCCCGCCTTGGGATCAGGCGCCTGTGCTCCAGCAGTGCTGATGGGCAGCAAGGCGAAGCATGCAGCCAGTCCAAGCGCTTTCTTCATGTTTGGCATTGTCTTAATATTCACGTTCAATTCCAGTGTGTCTTAGGATCGGGCCAAAATTCTCGCCGGATCGATATTGTACACTCGCATGGCCGGGATCAACGCTGCCAGCGCGCCAATGCACAAAACCGCGACAATCAGCATCCCTTCGGCAGAAACAGGCTGCCAGGCCTTAAGGCCGAGATCGGCAAGCGTTGCGAAACTCGATTGCGCAACCATCAGCGCGATATGCGCAGCGATCCAGCCAATCACCGCTCCCAACGCAGCGGTGAGAACCCCTTCCATAATGACCGTTGCGAAGACCTGAACACGGCTTGCCCCCATCACCCGCAAGAGAGCCAGATCCGCTTCACGGCTCCGGGCCATGTTGAGCAGGGCGACGAAAATTGCGAGGCCACCGGTGAGCGCAAGCAACCACGCAAACAGCCTAATGCCTTCGATGCTCGCGCCAAGAAGCTCCAGCAGTCGCGCGGTTTCCTGTGCAGGAACGGCTGACTGCATTTCGGTTTGGCGGTTGATCAGTGAGGGAATGCGAACTGCACCTGAGGCATTGCGATACGTGACCAGAAGGGCTGTGAGCTCCTGCTCCAAGCCATTTCCTTGTGCTTGAAGAATGTCAGCTTGCTCAGAGAAAGCGTCGGTGGGTTCCGTTCCGTCATGCGCATGCTCTGCATCGGTATCGTGATCATCATCATGCCCGTGGCCCTCTTCATCATGCGCTTCATGCTCATGATCGCCACCATCGTAATGGGCATGCTCAATTCCATGGACATGCCAGACAGTCTGATACGATGTCAGGATGAGCCGATCGACAACCGTGCCAGTGGGCTTGAGAATTCCAACTGTTTCAAATGGAGCATGGTCATGGCCCTGATCGCCATCCTCTCCATCTTCAAGACCGTGGCTTCCGACGAACTTCTGACCCAGTTCGGCGCCCGTCTGTGCCGCTACACTCGCGCCCAGTACCGCTTCCATCTCGCCATCAAAGGCACGGCCTTCGGAAAGCTCGGTATCATACAGATCACTGAAGCTTGCATCGGTACCAACAATCCGAAAGCCCTGGAAGTTATCTCCCAAGGCGAGTGGCACCGCGCGTGCAACCGCCGGATCTCGCCGCAATAGCTCCAAGCTTGAATAGGGCAAGTTACCTGTGGGTTGATCGACATGGAAAATGCTTGAGAGGATAAGCTGAAGCGGCGAGCCCTTGGCACCCACAACGAGATCAACGCCTTCGGCATCCCGTTCAAAGCGCTCGGTGGCCTGCGTACTGAATTGCAGCAGCAGAACCAGCATTGCGACAGATATGGCGAGCAACAGGACGTTGAGCGCCGTCGTAAGCGGGCGATCACGCAAATATGCAAGAGCAAGCGAGATCATCCGACCACCCTTCCATCCTCAATCGTAAGCGCACGCTGGAAATAGGGCTTCAAGCGATCATCATGGGTTGCGACCAGTAAGCTGGCCCCTGCCTCTTGGGAGGCTTCAATCAGCAATTCGGCAACGCGCTGCGTGTTGGTGCTGTCGAGTGCGGAGGTCGGCTCATCAGCGATCAAGAGCGCCGGTTTAACCACAAGTGCTCTCGCAATCGCTGCGCGCTGGGCTTCGCCCCGGCTCAGTTCATGCGGTCTGCTATCGGTCAAATGTGCAATCTCAAGCCGTTCGAGCGTTGCATCGATCAGCGACCTATCATGCGCGCCATTCTGCAGCTTTTGCGCCAGCAAGAGGTTTGCTTTCACGCTTAGCGCGGAAACAAGGCGAAGGGTCTGAAAGATGATCCCCATCGATCGTCGCCGAACTTGGTCACCAACGCCCCCAGCAGCGACTTGAGCATCCCCAAGGGTCACCGACCCTGCATCGGGAGTTTGCAAACCACATATGATGTTGATCAGGCTGGATTTCCCGGAACCCGATGGGCCAAGTAGCAAGGCGCTTTCCTGCGTGCGCAGATCAAAGGACACGTCTTGGAGAACGGATCGACCGTTATAGGACAATCCGACACCGGCTAGCGAGAGCTGCATGGTTAGGTGAAGGTGGCCTTGTCAGCCTCGGTGATCGCGCCGTTGCCGTAGTCACGCTCCCACTCACGCTTGGGCGTTTCCTCAAGGACTTCCTGACGACGCTTGTCCTCTTTCTTGGTCTTCTCGCTCTTCTTGGCAGATTTTTCGGCCTTGTCCTGAGTGTCTTCCTGAGGCGCCTTGGGCAATTCCGGGAAGTCGCCCATCGCAGAAGCGAACGGATTGTAGCGGTGAAAACCACCCAACTGACCCGGGCCATGCAGATCGCAAGCCAATGCTGGCGATGTGACGGTCAGGGCCGCCGATGCAACGACGAGATATAGAGGAGCGTTTTTCATCATAATCTTACTCTTAACCGCTGCCGAAAGGGAATGTATCAACCCACAACTCAACAGTGACCGAAATCGCTCAATTTTGCAATTCAATCCTGCTCAAACTCTAGAAGTGCAGCGCGCGGCCATAGGCATCGAGCACACTCTCATGCATCATTTCTGACAAAGTTGGGTGCGGGAAAACCGTTTGCATCAACTCCGCTTCAGTAGTTTCTAGCATCTTTCCAACCGCATAGCCCTGAATGAGCTCGGTTACTTCGGCACCCACCATATGTGCGCCCAACAGCTCGCCAGTCGCCGAATCGAAGACCGTCTTTATGAAGCCTTCTGCCTCACCGAGCGCGATGGCCTTGCCGTTGCCGATGAAGGGGAAGTTGCCGACATTTACCTCATATCCCGCTTCCTTGGCCTTGGCTTCTGTCAGGCCGACACTGGCGACTTGCGGGTGGCAATAGGTACAACCCGGAATGGCATTTCGATCCAGCGGGTGCGGATGCACGTCATTATTGCCTAATTCCTGGGCGATGGCTTCTGCACAGGTGACGCCTTCATGGCTGGCCTTGTGCGCAAGCCATGGGCCCGGAGTGCAATCACCGATGGCCCACAGCCCGGCGCTCTTTGTGCGGCCGTAGGGGTCAATCTGGATAAATCCGCGATCCATCTCGGCTAGACCCTCCAGCCCGACTTCTTCGGTATTGGGCACAATCCCAATTGCGGTGATCACATGGCTGAACTCAGTCTCACTGACTTTGCCAGCCTTGTCCTTGATCTTGGCCGTTACGCCCATGGGGCTGACCGAGAGGTCCTCTACGCCCGCCCCTGTCATTATGGTAAGGCCCTGCTTCTTCATCGACTTTTCGAGGAAGACAGAGACATCCGCGTCCTCCGCCGGCACGATACGATCGAGCATCTCTACCACGGTCACATCGACGCCCATATCGTTGTAGAAGCTCGCAAACTCGATCCCGATTGCACCCGAACCGATCACCAGAAGCTTGCTCGGCATTTCGGGCGGCACCATGGCATGGCGATAGGTCCAGACGCGCTTTCCATCTGCCGGAGCGAACGGCAAGTCCCGCGCCCGCGCACCCGTGGCGACGATGACATGTTTGGCATTGATCTCTTCGCTGCCTTTGTCGCCTGTAACAGTCAGCGAGGTTGGCCCGGTCAACTTGCCCTCACCCATATGCACGGTGATCTTGTTCTTCTTCATCAGGTGACCGACACCCTGATTGAGCTGTTTGGCTACCCCTCGGCTGCGCTTAACAATGGCGTCAAGGTCCGCTTCAATCGCGCCCGCCACCTTCAAGCCATAGTTCGCCGCATTGTCCATATAGTGCTTGATCTCAGCCGAACGCAGCATCGCCTTGGTCGGGATACAACCCCAATTGAGGCAGATGCCGCCGAGGTTCTCCCGCTCCACAATGGCGGTTTTTAGCCCGAGCTGCGCACACCGGATCGCTGCGACGTAGCCGCCAGGACCCGAACCAAGCACAACCACATCATATTGTGTTGCCATTATTTTTCTCCGAGTTTGGGGAGGAGGAACTTATAGAGAAATGGGCGTCAGAGATCAGACGACAAGCCCAATCGGCGCTTCGATCAGGTCCTTGAGCGCCTGCATCAGCTGGGCTCCATCGGCGCCATCGATGGCGCGGTGATCGAAACTGCCAGAGGCATGCAGCACAGTCGCAGGCTTGATCTCACCATCCACGACATAGGGCACTTGCTGCCCTGCCCCGACAGCCAGGATCATGCCTTGGGGCGGATTGATGACCGCATCAAACTGCTTGATGCCGAACATTCCAAGATTGGAGAGGCTTGCCGTACCGCCCTGATATTCATGCGGCATCAGCTTTCCATCGCGCGCCTTGCCCGCAAGTGCTTTCATCTCGCTGGAAATGACCGCCAGGCTCTTCGTGTCCGCCTCGGTGATGACGGGTGTGATCAGACCGGAGGGTGCCGCCACTGCGACCGAAATGTCTGCCCGAGAATATTTGCGCATCACATCGCCATGGAAACTGACATTGCATTGCGGAACCCGGGCCAGTGCCTTTGCGAGAGCTTTGATCAGCAGATCATTCACCGACAGCTTCACTCCATCGGGCTCAAGCGAAGCATTCAACTCCTTACGAAGGTCCAGCAGCTTATCGAGCCGGATGTCCATCGTAAGGTAGTAATGCGGGACGGTCTGCTTGCTCTCGGTCAAGCGGCGCGCAATCACCTTGCGCACATTGGACAGCTTCTCTTCCTCAAACGGAATGCCGAAATCGGGAATCTTCGCCGCTTGGGTGGGAGCAGGTGCGCTCGTAGCAGGCGCAGGGGTTTCGGATTTTGCGGCGGGCACATAACTGGCGATATCGCGCTCGATCACGCGTCCACCTGGACCTGTGCCGCTGACATCGCCGACCGCAATACCCTTATCCGCCGCCAGTTTCTTCGCCAATGGCGAGGCGATGATGCGCACACTCTGATTGGCTGGCGTGAATGCACCGGTTACCGAAGCAGCCCCACCCCCCATCATGGCGTTTTCGACATCAGCCTTAATCACTTTGTTGCCGGGGCCGGTCCCATTAATCTGTGTAAGGTCAATTCCATTTGCCTCAGCGATACGCTTGGCAACCGGGGTGGCTTTGGCAGGTGCGGTTGCTGGTGTCATTGGTGTGGGTGCGGGTGCGGGAGCGGCCTCCATCACTGTCGGAGTAGGTGTTGGTGGCGAAATGGGCGCGGCACTAACCTCACCGACATCCTCGCCCTCTTCCGCAAGCATCGCGATGACAGTGCCGACCGCGACGTTCTCTGTACCCTCCTCGATCAGAATTTGAGCGAGCACACCTTCATCGACGGCTTCGAATTCCATTGTTGCCTTGTCGGTCTCAATCTCGGCCATGATGTCACCCGAGTTGACCGTGTCGCCCGGCTTCACCAGCCACTTCGCAAGTGTGCCTTCCTCCATTGTCGGCGAAAGTGCGGGCATCTTAATTTCGATCGCCATGGCCTTTATCGATCCCTTCCGAGCGTCGTAGAAGGGATCGTTTGGCGAATTTCGTTACGGCGAGCAAGCCATTGCGGCTATGCATTGTGCAGCATTCTTTGACACTGCCCCCGATTTAATGAGAGGAGGTGCCTATGCGGACGTTTCTGGTGATCACCGATGAGAGCGAGGAGGCGCGCGCAGCCCTGCGCTTTGCCGCCCAGCGTGCAGTTTCTGTGGGAGGCGCAGTGCATATCCTTGCCCTCGTCCCGCAACAAAGCTTCAGCGCGTTCGGCTCTGTCCAGGCCACTATCGAGCAAGAGGCTCGCGACCGCGCCGAGGTGCTAGCCCACGGCGTCGCTGGCAATCTCTTTGCAGAAAGCGGCATTATGCCAACAATTTCGGTGGCAGTCGGAAAGGGGAACAAGATCGTGACCGACTTCCTTTCGGAGCATAAGGAAGTCGCAGCTTTGGTCCTTGGCGCTGCCGAAGGGAGCAGTCCGGGACCGCTGGTGATGCACTTTTCCGCGAATGCAGGATCATTGCCTTGCCCGCTTTATGTCATCCCGCACAAATATGATGAGCGGGCAAGCGATCACGAAGTCTGAGCCTATTTGCGCCGGCCCTGATGCCGGATGTTCCCGGGTCGCCCCCGTTTGCCAGTTACGAACTTCCCGTGCTTTGGACCGCTCGGCCTTCTCCCGCGACCTCTGCGATCCTCAGGCCTATTTCCGCGCGCCTCGACCGCGTTTCCATCACTGTCCACTGGCACAAACTTCAGCGCGCCAGTCAAAGCATAAGCTTCTGCCAGTTGCAATTTAAGTCGATCTCCCGCCGCGTAGCGCGTGCCGCTATCTTCTCCGATCAGAGCCTGAGCGGCTGCGTCATGGCGGAAGTACTCTGAGCCAAGCGTCGAAATCGGTACGAGGCCGTCGCCACCCAGACCCACAATCGTCGCGAAGAACCCAAAGCCCTGCACGCCGGTGATCCGAGTGTCGAAGGTTTCCCCTACCCGGCCTGAAAGCCAAGCGGCGACGTAGCGGTCAATCGTATCGCGCTCTGCCTCCATCGCGCGCCGTTCCGTCTGGCTGATGGCATCGCAGATCTGCTGCAGGTTGTCGCGGTCCCGGTCTGACAGGCCCGTCGTCGGCGGCAGTGAACCGGGTGGCTGAGGTTGCTCCAATCCATAGGCGTCAACCAGAGCGCGGTGCACCAACAGGTCCGAGTAACGCCGGATCGGCGAGGTAAAGTGCGCGTAAGAGCCAAGCGCCAGGCCAAAGTGCCCAGCATTGGACGGGCCATAATACGCCTGCATCTGGGTGCGCAGCACCGCTTCCATCACCTGGGCCTTTTCCGCTTCATCGGTGAGGTCACCCAGAATTGCGTTGAACAGGCTAGGCGTGATGACTTGCCCCATGGCCAGCTTCTTGCCCATCGTCGCTAGGTAATCGCGAAGCGCGATCAGCTTTTCGCGGCTTGGCGGTTCGTGGACGCGATAGACTACAGGCGCCGTCTTCGCCTCCAGCGCCTTAGCTGCCGCAACGTTAGCGGCGATCATGAAATCTTCGACCACGCGATGCGCATCGAGCCGCTCGCGCACAGCGATCTCGGCAATCTGACCATCCTCGCCCAGCACAACTCGGCGTTCGGGCAGTTCGAGCTCAAGCGGGTCTCGAGCCTCGCGCGCTGCTGCCAAGAGTTTCCACGCAGCCCACAGGTTTTGCAGATACTCAGGAGCGTCACCGGCGTCGATCTGCGCCTGTGCATCTTCATAGGCGATATTGTGATGGATCTTGACCAGCGCCCGCGTGAAGCGGTGGCTAGTGACCTTGCCCTCAGCATTGATCCGCAAATGACACGCCATGGCGGCCCGGTCCTCGCCCTCTTTCAAGGAACAGACATCTGCGCTCAGAATTTCGGGCAGCATTGGAACGACGCGGTCGGGGAAATAGACGGAATTGCCGCGCTTCCTCGCCTCACGGTCGAGCGCCGAGCCGGGGCGAACATAGAAACTCACATCGGCAATCGCGACAAGAGCACGGTAACCGCCCTCACCATCGGGCTCGGCCCAGATCGCATCATCGTGATCGCGCGCATCGGCGGGATCGATCGCCACAATCGGGAGCGCGCGAAGGTCCTCGCGCTTTGCTTCGGACAGTTTGAGATTGGCTGCTCGCGGTGCCTCCTCGATGGCAGCCTCGGGAAAGACATGCGGAATGCCAAGCTTCGCAATCGCAATCAGGCTGAAGGCGCCGGGGGCGAGCGGGTCGCCATAAACTTCGGTCACGCGCACGCCGCTGCGTTCAGAGCGCCCGATGCGCTCGGCAAGCACAAGCTGCCCCTCTTCCGCCGCCCCCAAGTCACTAATGCGCGATGACTGCCGAATCCGCTTATCGACAGGGGCGAGCCATGCCTTACCGCCAAAATCCAAATCGACCACGCCCAACAACCCTTCGGTGCGAGCGGGGAGCTTCTTCATCGGGTGGGCAATCCACCCAGTCTCGCGTTCTTCAGTGCGCGAAAGCACCCTGTCGCCGCGTTTGAGAGCAGGCGCGCGTTGTGCACCCCTCCCCTTCATCTCTTTCAGCGTCAGGCGCGGGGGCTCTCCCGGAGCCTCCGGATCCCAGTTGTCAGGAATTGCGATGGGTTCGCCATCCTCGATATCGACGACGCGCAAAACAGTGACTTTTGGCACCCCACCCATCCGGTGATAGGCTGTTTTTCTACCGTCGATCAGACCTTCTTCGGCCATATCCTTGAGCAGCCGCTTGAGCGTGATCTTCTCTTGCCCCTTGAGGCCAAAGGCGCGCGCGATCTCCCTTTTTCCCGCTTGATTTTCCGATCCCTGAATAAACTCAAGAACCTGTTCGCGCGTAGGCATGCCCGCGGGGTGTTTGGGAGAACGTTTTGTCATACGGGTAGGCTCTACCCAATTGCGGCGGGTTTATCACCATAGGCATTGGGGCCATCCTGTGACTTCAGAATCCCAAAGCCGATGACGACAATATATCCGATCCAGCCAATTATACTCAGTGGCGCCACTTCCGCCTGAAGCGTCATCGCATTGACTCGTTCATTGGCAGCTGCGGCCTGCTCCATCAGTTCCGGCAATTTCTCGACAACGAGATCGAAGACATAAACGCTGTAGCCAAGCGAGGATACCTGCATCGCCATCGGTATTACAGCGATCCAGCCCGAGAAGCCTGCATCGTGCAAGCGGCGCACAAAGCTCGCTACAACCATCGCCGTGGTTATTAGGCCAAGCAGCATAGAACCCCACATCTGAAGTTCGAGATGCCCGATCATGCCATGCATCACCATCGCGGTCATATCTTCGGGACTTGCATCCGATTGTACCGCGCTCAGGGTTTCGCTGAAGACACCAATGATCATGGGAATGGTCAAAAGCATGCCAAGCACGAATTGAAGCAC
>JBCBMN010000060.1:0-17058 GCA_039822745.1 Pseudomonadota bacterium
GCGGTGAAGCGGATCGTGCCGAAACCATCAACATGCTCAAGCTTGTCCACCGCGTCCGCGAGGCCGCTCATGCGTGTGCCGCCGGGGATATCGACCTGCAGCGGGTCTCCGCACACCACCATTCGGCTGTTCTGGCCAAAGCGGGTGAGGAACATCTTCATCTGCTCACGCGTCGTGTTCTGCGCTTCATCGAGGATGACGAAGGCGTCTGCCAAGGTCCGCCCGCGCATAAAGGCAATCGGCGCAATTTCGATCTCGCCACTGTCAATCCGGCGCTGGACTTGCTCGGGCGGCATGCAATCGTTGAGAGCATCGTAGAGCGGGCGCAGATAGGGATCGACCTTCTCTTTCTCAGTGCCGGGGAGGAAGCCGAGCTTCTCCCCCGCTTCCACCGCGGGGCGCGAGAGGATCAGGCGCTGGACACTGCCGCTGATCAACTGGCTCACCGCCTGCGCCACCGCAATATAGGTTTTCCCCGTACCCGCCGGGCCCAGCGCAAAGACAATGTCGTCGCGGGCAAGTGAGCGCATATAATCGATCTGACTCGCCGAACGCGGCACGATCGTCTTCTTGCGCGTGCGGATCATGATCGGGGGTTCTTCCTTCTCCCCCGAAATGATGCCTTCCAGCGTCGGCTCATTCGACATGGCAATCAGCGATTCAATCGCGCCTGCATCCAGATCCTGCCCCATGGCAAGGCGATCATACATCGTGTTGAGCGTATCGCGCGCACGTGCGACCGAATCCTCTGGACCTTCGATAAGGATGCGATCACCGCGCGCATGGATGAATACTCCGAGCCGGTTTTCAAGCTGCACAAGATTGGCATCGAATTGGCCGAACAGAGCGCCAAGCAGAGACTGGTTTTCGAACGTGACCTCTGCCTTGGCGCGCTGCGCTTCGTTGGAGTTGATAGGGCCGGGCAATACGGCCGGATCAATCTTGGTTGTCGGTCTGCGGCCCATGGGTCCCTTTCGGCTGCGAGTTACCTTGCGAGTCGAAAGGGTAAGGGAGTGGAGCCGATAAGCAAGTCAGGGGGGACTGCATGGCAGTGGAAAGTCACTCCTCTGAAATGTTCGTTTACTCGCTTCAAGGTTCACCTGCTGGTTTGGCGTCGCTGTCAGAGCCATCCCCAAACAATTCAATAAGCTCCCGAGAAATACGTAAGCTACACCACAAATAGGCCCAAATGAAACCAGCTGCGAAATGAAAAATTATGACGCCGCCCGCTACAGTTGCTTCCATTAGGAAAGATTCATCGCTTCCAATTCCCTTGCCGATCGCGATGGACAGTTCATTCAGCTTTTCAATTATTGTACCGATCTGAACTAGGGTCGCACCTACGATGATTTTTGTTAACCAATCTGAAATCTGTTCCATGTTCGTGTTATGCCGAACTTCTGGAGCAAAATTGCCTGACGAGGTCGTGTTACTTGCTCCCTCAGCCGTCCGAATACGCGGCACACCGAACAGAAAACCGAGTAGGCTGCCGCCCAACCAAGACGCAGAACCAACAACCATCAAAACAGCGAGAACCGACCAACTACCCTTTGAAAAAGCAAAAGTTGCAACCGCAACAAATCCAATGACATATCCACTTAGGGCAACGTATTCCCAAAAGCGGAGCGGCTCACCTCTACCAGTAAAAAAGTAAAGCACGAAGAGCACCCTTCCCGGTTCATTCAATAGGTTGGTCGAATGTGAGTATGACGATACGAAAAAACTTACGCAAATGATATTCAGTTAGGCCTCTTGCACACCATCCCCCGCACCGAATTTGGGCCTGCTTCGACCATCTCAACGTCGACCATATCGCCGATCTCGACCGCGTGGCCTTCTTCCTCGGCAAACCACACGCTGGTGAGCCACGGAGACTTTCCGAGCCATTGGCCGGGGAACTTGCCCTTGCGTTCAACGAGAACGCTGCACGTCTTGCCCACGATGGCCTCGTTGAACGCGATCTGATCGCGGTTGAGGCGCGCTTGCAGGCGCTGGAGCCGGTCGCTCATGACTTCTGGCGCGATCTGATTGTCCATTGTCGCAGCTGGCGTGCCGGGGCGCGGGCTATATTTGAAGCTGAAGGCTTGGCTATAACACACCTCGTCAATCAGGCTCAGCGTGTCTTCAAACTCGGCCTCGGTCTCACCCGGGAAGCCGACGATAAAGTCACCCGACAGCGCAATATCAGGGCGCACAGCGCGGAAGCGTTCGAGCAGCTTCAGATAGCTTTCCGCTGTATGCGCGCGGTTCATGGCTTTGAGCACTCGATCATTGCCTGACTGGACCGGCAAATGGAGGTACGGCATCAGCTTGTCGCAAGTGCCATGCGCCTCGATCAGCGCGTCATCCATGTCATTGGGGTGGCTGGTGGTGTAGCGAATACGCTCCAGCCCATCAATTTCGGCAAGACGGTGGATCAATTCGCCCAGCCCTGCTTTTGCGCCTTTGCCATCCTCGCCAGCCCAGGCGTTGACATTCTGGCCCAGCAGCGTGATTTCACGCGCACCAGCTTCGACCAGTTTGTACGCTTCATCGACCAAATCGCTGTAAGGACGCGAGATTTCCGCACCGCGCGTATAGGGCACGACACAATAGGTGCAGAACTTGTCGCAGCCTTCCTGCACGGTCAGAAACGCGGTGGGAGAACGCTTCTTGCGCTTCGGCAGCGAGTCAAACTTCGCAATCGCCGGCATATCCGTATCGGTTGCGCGCTCGCCATTCACCGCCTTATCGAGCATGTCTGGCAAGCGGTGATAGGCTTGCGGGCCGACGACCATGGACACCGAAGGCGCGCGCTCCATGATCTCTTCACCCTCTGCCTGTGCGACGCAGCCCGCCACCGCGATCATCGGCTTGGAGCCATCGGGTTTCTTCAACCGGCCAATGTCTGAATAGACCTTTTCAGCGGCCTTCTCGCGGATATGGCAGGTGTTGAGGACGACCAGATCGGCCTCCTCACCTTCGGGAGCCGGCGTGATGCCCTTCTCAGCCAAAAGCTCGCCCATACGCTCGCCATCATAGACGTTCATCTGACAGCCAAAGCTCTTGACCCGGTAGGTCTTTGGGGGTGTTTGCGGTTTCATGATTGGCGAGCGCCTTAGCGGCAAGGCTCGCCCTGTTCAATTGTCGCATGAATCGCAATTCGGCGCGAAACGACACGGTGCATTCCGTATCGAGAGCGACTAGGAAGAATAAGCACCATGCCTTTCCCTCCTTTCCTCCCTTTCAACGGCACCGACAACACCGCGCTCGACGGGATGTTTTACGACATCGGCATTCTCACTCGGGACGAACGCGAGCAACTCCGGCGCCCCGGCAAAGTCGAAGGGATGATCCTGGAAGTTGGTCCCTCGTGGAAGCCCAGCCTGAGATCGTGGAGCAGCCTGTCTCAATGCGAAGGTCTGGCAGAGCGATATTGCGCCATCACCGTCGCCGGGGTCGGCAGTTCAGCGGTTGGTGCCGCGGCGCTTGCCCGCAATGTCGCCGATGCGATGCGCGGCCCTGTTCTGGCGGTGGTGTCAGGCCAGGGCCTTGCTGACATCGCGAGCGAGGCGATGGGTGGCTATTTCCTGTTCGGCGGCGTCAACGCGATGCGCCACGGTGTGCAATCGACCAATCGGACGATGGACGCGATGTGGGCGATGAACCCGTGGATGGCCAAGCCCACAGTCGATGTGGTCGATCCGGGCCATGGCTTCCAGATTGCCAAGTTCAGCCAGGACGTGAAAGCTCTGGTGGAACTGCTTTCAAGCGAGATCGAGGCCGATTGGCTGGTTGGTCACTCCAAAGGCAATCTGGTGATTTCCGAAGCGCTATACGCCCTTCGCACCGAGCACCCGGCGCAGTTCGAAGGGATCGCACGCAATGTGCCTATCGTCACCTTCGGCGCGCGGATCGCCATGCCGACCGAGGTTGAAACGGTGATCGACGTCATGGGCGACATGGACAGCTTTGGCGCGATGAACTCACGGCCCGATATCCCGGTGGACATCAATGTCCCAAACGCCTGGCACCACACCAATACGCGGCTGCCGTTTCATGTGCCAGTGACGAAGGTGCTGGAGGGGGTTTTGGGTGGGAGCCAGAAATAGAAATCCGCTCGCGCTGAGCTTGTCGAAGCGCTGCACTTACTCTTTCCACTCTTTGCGAAAAAGAAAAGCAACCCTTCGACAGGCTCAGGGTGAGCGGGGCTAAGGCTCTATGACCAAAATCTAAAGTGGCTTGAAGAATGAGGAGACCTCTGAGCCGCGCCAAGAGGCCATGTAGCCGCTTGCGCCCTGCTCTTTGGCCTTGGCACGCATCTTCTTCGACCATTGCTTGCGCCCGGTCCGACGCTCTGCACGGTCGGCTTGGCGTTCAATATGATCCGCCAGAGATTCGCCCCATTTTGAAGGAGCGTTTCCGAAACCGATGCCATTCGAAATTGCGTTTTCGAGCAAGTTGGCATCGGTCTCGTTCATCTTTTCAAGTTGGCTCAAACTTTGACTATGCGAACGGCGGACTCGCCGCTTATCCATCGCTTTGCCGAGTGGCCGAGCCTTACGCTTGGCCTTGTCGCTGCCCGCACCAAGATTGATCGGACGCCTATCCTTCGCATAGGACAGCGCCTTCTTTTCGGCAGGAGAGCGGCGACGTTTGAGTGGCATTAAGCAACAGCCGCCTTAACAATCTTGCCCGGCTTTGCAGGCGGCTCGCCTTTCGGCAGGGCGTGGACGTGTTCCATGCCGCTTTCGACCACACCCCAGACGGTGTATTGCTTGTTGAGGAACTGCGCGTCGTCGATGCAGATGAAGAATTGCGAGTTTGCGCTGTCGGGCATCGAGGAACGCGCCATCGAGCAGACGCCTTCGACATGCGGCTCGTCGTTGAACTCGGCCTTCAGGTCAGGCTTGTCGCTGCCGCCCATGCCGGTGCCGGTAGGATCGCCGCCTTGGGCCATGAAGCCGTCAATCACGCGGTGAAACACAACGCCGTCATAAAAGCCTTCGCTCGCCAGTTCGGTGATGCGTTCGACGTGGCCGGGCGCGAGGTCCGGGCGCAGTTTGATGACGACGTCCTTTCCTTCGCCATCGCCAGTGTCGAGCGTGAATGTCAGCGTTTCAGCCATTTGCATGATCTCCTGAATTGAATTTCCTGCGCGCCTAGACCGTTTGCAACTGGCTGTCACCCGCTTGCTTTTCACAGAGTGCCGCCTAAACCCCATCCCCATGGCTGATCCCACTGCTCTTGAAGACGAAACTCTGATGGTGGACAGCCAGGACGAAGGCGCGCGCCCCGACGATCGCATCGATGATGAGCGGCACGATGAAGAAAACCGCCTAAAGCCGCGCTATATCAGCAAGGTCCGTGATGCGCTGGATCGCGGCGACAAGAGCGCGGTGTACGAGCTGGTCGAACCGCTGCACCCCGCCGACATTGCCGACTTGCTTGAGTTCTTCTCCAAGGATGAGCGCGCCGACCTCGCCGCATCAATCACCGATCTGATGAGCTCTGACGTGGTCGCAGAACTCAACGATCACGTGCGCGAAGACATGATGGAGGCGCTGGAGCCCGTCGATGTCGCCGCGATCACCGAACAGCTTGAAACCGACGATGCGGTTCAGCTGCTCGAAGACCTTGATGAAGACGATCAGCGCGCGATCATTGCCGAGCTGGAGCCAGAGACGCAGGCTGCGGTTGAAAGCGCGCTGTCCTATCCAGAGGAGACCGCCGGGCGCCTGATGAACCGCTTCATGATGGCGGTTCCCGAGCATCTGACAGTCGGCGACCTCATCGATTATCTGCGCGACGAAGGCGATCTGGAGAACGATTTCTGGGAAGTCTTCGTGGTCGATCAGCGCCATCATCCCGTCGGCACCTGCGCGCTGAACTGGATCCTGACCACGCCGCGCTCGGTCAAGCTCACCGATGTGATGAAGCGCGACCAGACGCTGATCCCGGTCACGATGGATCAGGAAGAGGTCGCGCTGATGTTCCAGAAATACGCGCTGATCTCGGCCGCCGTGGTGGATGAAAGCGGGCGGCTGGTGGGGCAGATGACGGTGGATGACATTGTTCACATCATCTCCGAAGAGGCGGGCGAGGACGCGCTGCTGCTTTCAGGGGCCGGTGACGGCGACATCAACGAGCCGATCCGTGAGGCCTATTCCAGCCGTGTGCGCTGGCTGATCGCGAACCTCGGCACCGCCGTAGTCGCCTCGGCCATCATCGCGGTGTTTGGCGCGGCGATTGAAGCACTGGTGGCGCTCGCCATCCTGATGCCGATTGTCGCAAGCATTGGCGGCAATGCAGGCACACAGACCATGGCAGTGGCGGTGCGCGCGATCGCGACCAATCAGCTGACCCGTGCGAATACTTGGAAGATCGTGTGGCGCGAATTGCGCGTCGCCTTGCTCAATGGCGGCACAATTGCCGCACTGATCGGGATTGCCGCTGGCTTGATCTTCGAACCGATGATGGGCATGGTGATTGCGCTCGCCATGGTAATCAACATCGTGATTGCGGGAATGGCGGGCGTGCTGGTCCCGGTGGTCTTTGAGCGTTTGAAGCAGGACCCGGCAGTCGCGTCCTCTGTATTCGTTACGATGATCACCGATTCGATGGGCTTTTTCGCCTTCCTCGGCCTCGCGGTTGTGAGCGGATTGGTGGCAATGTAGTGCGCGGGGCTTGAGGCGCGGGCACCCTCGCCCTACCTTCGCGATCATGCCCCTTCACCTGACAAAGATCGCGTTCGGCGCGCAGAGCTATTCCGATATCGAAAGCTGGTATGCGGGAAGGCGGCGCCCCTACCTCACCACCAAGTACCGGCCCACCAAATGGGAGCAGTGCATCGGCGGGTCGCTCTACTGGATTTTCCAGCATTCCATCGTCGCACGTTCGGTGATCACCGGCTTCACTCAGGAAGAAGACACGCGGCGCTGGCGTATCGAATTGGAGCCAGAACTTATACGCGTCCACCCTCGCCCCAAGCGCGCGCATCAGGGCTGGCGCTACCTTAAAGGCGAACCACCACGCGATCTTGCTGAGGGTGAGGACATAGGCGATGCTTTGCCCGGCAAGCTGGCGGCAAAGCTGGAAAAGCTGGCGTTGATCTGATGTCTAGCGACAGCGTCTTTCTGGTCTATTGCGAATTGAGCGGGGAAAGTCCGCCTCTGCGAGAAGAGGGATTTGCTGGGGCCTTTGTGACCTGTTTAGTCCTGACTGAGGATATCAGTGACGCAATCCAAGAGGCACGGCAGATTTTGCGGGAGGATGGTTATGTCATCGTAGACATAGACAAAGCCCTGCGGTTTGAGCCTCATGAGTGGACGCACGATGAAGACATCAGCACCTTGGCAGATCAGGTCGCAAAAAGCGCAGAGAGCGCCTACTCAAACTTCGACGTCTGGGGGCACTAGGCCGATTTCGGCGGCCTTGGAATCAGCGTCGGCGTGTTAGCCAGATAGGTCTGATAGGCCGGATCATCGCCCCAACGCTCTTTGGCCTGCGCCGTTTGCAGGTTTACGCCGCTCACCTTGGTCAGCAACAGAGTGACAAACACCGGCGAAATCACAACCAGCCACGAAAGCCCCCACAGCACCGGAATCGCCATGATCAAAATACCGGTCCAAAGGGTAATCTCACCGAAATAGTTGGGGTGGCGCGACCACTTCCACAGACCGACATTGATGAATTTGCCCTTGTTTGCAGGGTCTTTCTTGAATGCGCTCTTTTGCGCGTCGGCCACGGATTCATAGACAAACCCAAACACCCAAACCGCCGCTCCGATAAAGAAGAATGCGTCCAGTGACGCGCGCTCCTGCGCAAGGATCGCGACATGGGCCGCCGACGCGGTCAGCACGACCCAAAGCCCTTGCAGCGTCCAGGCCACCAGAAAGCGCGCTGGGTTCACTTTGATCTTCTCAAAGCGCGAATCCGTTCCGCCCATCGCGTGGATGCGAATGAACAGGAACGAGCCGAGCCGCGCGCACCAGATCACAATCATAGCCGCAATCACCAGGCTGCGCAGATCGATGTTTCCGTAATGCTGATAATGGATCAGGCAGGCGATTATCGTCACAGTGAAATAGGTAATCGCACCAGTCGTATCGTAGAATGTATCTGATTTGGCAGCGGCAGAAGGCAGGAACACCAGCCAATTGATCACCATCGCCAGAACGACGCACAGGAAATAGGCGGAATAGCTGCCAACCTTGATGCTTTCCCAGCCAGCGCCCACTCCAAAGGCAAAGGCGATTGCCGTGACAATAAGGAAGGTGATGATGCTTTTCATAGTGTCCCCAGTTACGCCATGCAGGCTTACGCGGTTGCAGTCGCCCGCGTTTTCTCTGCCACCCGGCGCAGCGCATTGACATAGGTTTCAGGAGCCTGCGCACCGGGAATCATGAACTTGCCGTTGACGATCATCGCCGGCACCCCGGTGATGTTGTAATCCCATGCCTGCCGTTCTTCCGCGATCACGCGCGCTTCCAGATCGGCGTCATCCAGCGCCGCCTTGGCCGCTTGCCGATGGATGCCGACGCTGGCTGCAATATCGAGCAGCGCCTCACGGTCAGCAAGCGATTGACGGTGGTTGAAATGCGCCTTGAACAGCGCGAGCTTGAGCTCGGTCTGTACTAAAGGGCCCGCCTGTTCGAGCGCAAAGGTCAGCAGCTTATGACAATCGCGCGTGTTCCACATACGCTGCGGCGGGGCCTCGCCTTCACCCTCGAATGAGAGCGACACGCCGGCATCCTTGGCGATCTCTTTCATCTGGTTGCGCATGGCGACGCCTTCTTCGTGACTGCGACCATATTTGCGGCTGACATGCTCTTCAAACCCCTCGCCCTCAGCAGGCATGTCGGGGTTAAGCTCAAACGGACGCCAAAGCACTTGTGCTTCAATCTCGCCATCGAGCTGTGCGAGCGCCTTGGTCAACTGGCCAAAGCCGATGGCGCACCATGGGCACACCACGTCGGAATAGATGTCGATCGTTACTCTGTCGGTCATTTGTCGAGCCACCATGTTATGAGGTGATACGCAATCGCAAAGGGTTGCGGGAAGATCAGCAATTCCGAGCCTGCTTGCCCGGCTGCGCGTGCCTCTTCCAATTCGGCGCGGGTGAACCAGCGGGCATCATCAAGCTCGGTTTCGTCAATCGTCAGCTCAGTGGTTTCGGCCACACTGGTGCAGCCGATCATCAACTGGCTGGGAAAGGGCCAGGGCTGGCTGGAGAGATATTCGACATTGCCGGCACGGATGCCCACCTCTTCCCAAACCTCGCGTGCGACTGCCTCTTCGATGGTCTCGCCCGGCTCCACAAAACCAGCAAGCGCGGAATACATGCGCGGCGGGAAGCGGGGTTGGCGGCCAAGCAGCAGCTTGTCCTCAAACTCAACCAGCATGATCGTCACCGGATCGGTGCGCGGGAAATGCTGCGCCCCGCAATTGTCGCAGTTTCGCTGCCAGCCGCCTTTGGCAAGCGTGGTCTGCGCGCCGCAATTGGCGCAGAATTGATGGCGCGCATGCCAGTCAACCAGCGCTTTTGCCTCGCCATAGATCGCCAGCTCTTCCGGGCGTAGCAATTGCATGACCTGCCGGGCGCGCGGCATGGCTGGCCCGGGCGAACCTGTTGCAGGGACCGGAGCAAAATGCGCTTTGTCATCAAGCATGCCGAGGAAAACCAGTTCGGTTTCCTCGCTCACATCGGCCAGCGTGCCCCAGATCAGCCCGCCTGCCTCATCCACTTCGGGCAGCAGCCCATCGAGGTTGAGCACGCGGGCGCGCCAGTTCATCAGATTGCCCAGCGCATCGCGATCCATGCGGATATTGTCCGCGCGATCAATCGGTGAGCCGGAAAAGGCGATGGGAGCTTTGGTCATCGCTGGCATCCCTGCGCTCAAGCGCCCTTCATCGCCTTGAGGTCAGCTATAAGCGCGGCGAGATATTCATCGCGGATCGGATAGGCATCGGACGGCATATATTGGGTCCACAGCGAGGTGCGCAGCTTCAGATCAAAGTCGACCGCACCCAGTGTGCCAGCAGCTCCACCCCAGCCGTAGGTGCTGCCAACCGAGCGACCGCCTGCACCATGACCTTCATTGGCCATCCACGATCCGGTCTTGTCGACCGTCTTGGGGATCAGATCAGAAACACCGACGCGGACCGCGAGTTCGCTCATCACCCGCTGGTCACCCAGTTTCCCATAGCCCAGCACCATGCGCAGGAAGCGGTCATAATCCTTGGGGCTGGAGATAAGGTCTGCGCCCCCCATCGGAGCGGTTGGCATATCTGTGAAGACCGATGTCGGCCCACCGTCAATCGGGATCGCAGCGCCATTCAGGACACCATAATTGGTCGTCAACCGGCTGATCTCGCTAGGCGGAACCGCGAAATAGGTGCTCGTCATGCCCAGCGGATCGAAGAAGCGGGTTTGCAGGAACTCAGGATAGCTCATGCCCGATACGACTTCGATCACGCGGCCCAGCAAGTCCATGCTGCACGAATAGCTCCACTTAGTCGCAGGCTGGTATGCGAGCGGGATGGTCGCCAGATTGTCCGCCCACGCTTCCAGACTGGCGGGAGGTTTCGCGCCGGTAAAGCCGGGGATCGGCAAGCGGCTTGCGCGGCCGCTGATGATGCCCTTGTCGAGGAACGCCTGGCGAAGCGGCCCTTCGCTGATGATCTGGTAGCCAAGGCCCGAAGTGTGCGTCATCAATTGGCGGATGGTGATCGGGCGAATGGCCGCTTCGGTGTTGTCCAGCGAGCCCTTTGGATCGACCAGAACCTGCATGTCCTTGAACGCCGGGAGCACATCATAAAGCGGCATATCAAGGCCAAGCTTGCCTTCATCGATCAGCATCATGATCGCCATGCCCGTGATCGGCTTAGTCATTGAATAGATGCGGTAAAGGGTGTTTTCATCGACCTCTACATCGCTATCAAAAGCGAGCGTTCCGCCGCCGACAGTGTGGGCATGATCTTCCTGCCCGGAACCAAATTTGAGGAAGAGATTGGCAACCTTCTTCTCATCCACGAACTTTTTGGCGAGCGCGGCGACATTGGGCCAGGCTTCTGCAACATCATGCGCCAGCAATTCGCGCCCAAAAGGCAGACCCGAAAGCGCGGCTGCGCCTGCGAGATATGCGCCGCCACGGAACAAAGAGCGACGGGAAAGCGCGGGGCTGTTTACGGATGTGTCGAAGGTGCGGAATGCCATTTTCAGGAATCTCCCAAGGGGTTTTGCTGCGCTGTGTGGGGCAGAACGATCAGAGGGTCAATCGCTCGATCGGTCCGTTAGGTGTGCGGCCAACGCTGGCTCGCATCTTTCAGGGACTTGCATCTTTCAGGGGCTTGCAATTCTCAGGTGTTATACTCATATAACACACATGCTCAATCTCATTTCATGGCTTATCGGTCTGGTCTGTCTCATTGTCGGCATTCCGCTGCTCATTCCTGTCGTTGGAATCCTGTTATGGCTGCTCTTGCCCATATGTGGCCTGGGCATCCTGATTGGCGCTCTTTCTTCGAGCAATAGTGGGCGCAATTTCAACATCTTGGTGTTTGTGCTGATTATCCTGCGGCTGTCGGTTTTCGGCGGTCTCGCCTGAAGCGTTACACTGTTGCCAGCCGTGCCGCCTTGGCAAAGAGCGTTGGCAGACCCGCCTCGTCAAGGGAGCTGACGGGCCACCACTGCCCTTCACCCGGCACTGCCTTACTGGTGCGCAAACGCTGAACCGACAGCGTCAAATGGGCATGGGTGAAGGTATGTCTAACGGCACCCAAAGGCTCCCAAGCGCCACTTAAGGGGGCCTCACCAGTCCCGTCGACACGCGCAGTCCATCCATCATCGGGCAGAGCGCGCATCCCGCCCAGCATGCCAGTGCCAGCGCGATGGACAAGCCAGACTTCGGCATCCTCTCCCGTCCCCCGCTCAATCCAATAGGCGCAGCCCTTGCGCTCAGGCTTGGGCTTCTTCGCAGGCTTCACCGGCAGGCGGTCGGGATCTCCAGCCGCGCGGCCGTGGCAGCGGGTGCTGAGCGGACATAGCAGGCAGCGCGGTGCCTTGCTGGTGCAAACCTGCGAGCCCAGATCCATCATCGCCTGAGCAAAGTCGCCTGAGCGTTCCGGCGGAGTGATCGTCTCTGCGCTCTGCCGTATCGCCTTGCGCGCGGCGGGAAGCGGCTCTTCGATGTTGAACAGGCGCGAGACCACTCGCTCAACATTGGCATCGACGACCACGGCTCGCTTGCCAAAGGCGATCGCCGCAATCGCCGCTGCTGTATAAGCACCCAGCCCCGGCAATTCGCGCAGCTCAGCCTCTGTCTCGGGAAACCCGCCAAGCGAGGCCACTTCGCGCGCGCACTTGGCCAGATTGCGAGCCCTCGAATAATATCCGAGCCCTGCCCAAGCGGCCATGATTGCCTCATCCTGCGCTGCGGCCAGATCAGAGACCGAAGGCCACAGCTCCGTGAATTTCTCGAAATACGGCTTCACCGCGGCGACGGTTGTCTGTTGCAGCATCACTTCCGACAGCCACACGCGATAGGGCCAGTTCGCATCCTCAGGGCGCTCCAGACCCGGCGGATTGCGCCATGGCAGAGCGCGAGCATGCTGATCGTACCAGTGGAGCAGAGTGTCGGAGATGCTGGCGGTCACACCGCGCCTATGGCATGGCCCTTTGCGTCATGGGAAGCGACAAGCCTAAAAGTTCCACGAAGAAAGGTGCAGGCAAAGCCAAGCCTGCCAAGGCCTATCAGCGCCAGCGAGGCGGAGCTGCCAAGCCTATTGGCGACCTGATGCCCGAAATCGGTCGCTCCGCCTTTCGCCGCTTCGGCTTTGTCCAAAGCTCGGTCGTCACCCGCTGGCCCGAGATCGTCGGCCCGCAACACGCCCGCGTCTGCACGCCCGAAGCCTTACGGTTTCCGCCCGGTGAGAAATCCGAGGGCATTTTGCAGATCGTTGTCGTGCCCGCTCATGCGCCGCTGATTCAGCAGGTGATCCCTGAGATTATCGAGCGAGTGAACCGCTTCTTCGGCTACAATGCAGTTGCTCGGATCAAGCTGCGTCAAGGTGCGGTTAAGCCTCCCCAAGGCAGCACAAAGCCTAAACCGCCGCCGTCGCTCAAGCCCATTCCGATGGAGCTTGGAGACAGCCTGCGCGATATTGGGGACCCGGAACTGCGCACAGTGCTCGAATCGCTCGCGCGCAGTCTCGACAGCAAAGAAACAGACGACGACACATAAGGACACTGACCAATCGTGATTGCCATTCGCACTCTCATGCTTGCAGGCGCCGCAGCCTTGGCCTCAGCCATTCCCGGCGCGGCTCAGGATCTGGCCAATCCCCGCAGCGAATTTTCGGACAAGCTTCCTCCACAGGTCTGGATTGCAAAGACTGAGCGCACCGAGCGCGGACACAAGATCGGCAATCCCGAAGCCGGCACGCAGCTTATCGAATTCATCAGCTACACCTGCGGGCACTGCGCCGATTTTGCCAAGCAGAGCGATGGGACGCTCGATCTGCTGGGCGTTGGCCCTGGCAGGATCGCTGTCGAAGTGCGTCCGGTGATCCGCAACTATCTCGATTTGGTGGTGACAATGTTGGCGCAATGCGGCGAGCCCAAGGGGTTCAAGGATCGCCACCGTGCCTTCCTGTATGCGCAGGATGATTGGCTCTCAAAGGCGATCAATGCGCCCCAGTCCCAACAGGCAATCTGGGCGCGCGGCGATGCAAATGCGCGCAAAAATGCGGCAAACGCTCTGGGCCTTGATGATCTGGTGCTTGCCAAGGGCCTGACAGCCTCGCAAATCAACACCTGCCTCGCCGACGATGCAGCGGCTCAGGCCTTGTTGGCGAATGGGCGAGCAGATCGCACCGAATTCGGCATAACGGGGACACCGACATTCGCGCTGAATGGAGAGACGCTTGAGGGAGTGCATGACTGGCCCTCCCTGTCCCAAGTGTTGCAAAAGTGATTTTTTGCCTGTCGTCCGCCCCCAAATAGGGGGTTCTACACAGAACTGACACAATTGTGCACAAGCACGGCGCAATCCCACTTTACGCGAGAGAGTTACACTGCAACTCTCCCACTCAAGCAAAGGAAATTCTGATGGCTACCGCCCGTAACACAACCCGCTCTCGCTTTGCGCCGCTCGCAATGGCAGCCGTGCTGGCCGTGCCCCTGGCGTTGGCCGCGTGCGGCGGAACCGAGGAGGTAGAAGGCGGAACAAGCGGTGATCCGATCGAAGCGATCCCTGCACCCGACGGGAAAAGCTGGCTGGACGTCACCACTTTGAGCGAGGACGGAGAGGCTTACATCCTCGGCAATCCTGATGCGCCGCTGAAACTGGCTGAGTATGCCTCGCACACATGCGGTGCTTGCGCGAATTTCGCCGTCACCGGGAAACCCTCGCTCAAGGAATATATCGAGACAGGCGTAGTAAGCTTTGAACAGCGCGAGGTGTTCCTGAACACCTTTGACATTGTCATCGCTTCGCTGACGCAGTGCGGACCCAAGGAACGCATGCAACCGCTCTCTGATGAAGTGTGGACGAACCTGCCCACTGTCATGCAGGGCCTTCAAGGCAATCAGCAAGGCATTGAAGCGGCAAGTGGCCTGCCGATTGAGGAGCGCTTCGTGGCGCTGGGGGAAGTAACCGGTCTCATCGACTTTTTCGCCGCTCGTGGCCTTTCGGCTGATCAGGCGCGGACCTGTCTTGCCGACTCTGCCAAGATCGAAGCGCTGGTCGACGGCTCCAGCGCCAAGGCACAAGAGGTAGGCGTTGCTGGCACACCCACTTTCACGCTCAATGGCACGAAGATTGATGCCAATCAGTGGCCCGGCCTTGAGCCCATTCTTCAGCGCGCTGGCGCCCAATAAGCCGGGACCAACGCAGACACGCCTATGCAGATCAGCCGGCTTAAACTGAGTGGATTCAAGAGCTTTGTCGAGCCGGCTGAGCTGCGTATCGAACCGGGCCTGACCGGCGTTGTCGGACCCAATGGCTGCGGCAAATCCAATCTGTTGGAAGCCATACGCTGGGTGATGGGCGAAACATCGGCCAAGTCGATGCGCTCTGGCGGAATGGAGGATGTGATTTTCGCGGGCACGTCCACGCGCCCCGAACGCGCATTTGCCGAAGTTGTCTTGCATGCAGAGGATGATGCGGGCGAAGAGCTGGTCGTTACTCGCCGGATCGAGCGCGGCGCAGGATCGGCCTACCGCGTCAATGGCGCCGATGTGCGCGCAAAGGATGTCGCGCTGACCTTTGCCGATGCGGCGACCGGTGCCCATAGCCCTGCGCTGGTGAGCCAGGGCAAGATTGCACAGGTGATCGCTGCCAAACCTGCGCAGCGCCGCATGATGCTTGAAGAAGCAGCAGGGATTGCCGGGCTGCATGTGCGGCGCAAGGATGCCGAGAGCAAGCTGCGATCAACCGAGACTAACCTTGCGCGGCTCGAAGACCTGATGGCCGGGCTGGATGCCCAGATGGCCTCGCTGCGGCGTCAGGCCAAACAGGCCGAGCGCTACACCAAACTGACCGATCAGATTAACACCGCTGAGGCACGGCTGCTGTTTGCGCGGTGGCGTGAGGCAGCGCATGCAGCCAATGAAGCGCGCGAGGCAGCACAGGGAGCCGAGGCGCGGGTTACCGAGGCGAAGAAAGCCGCCGAAGCCGCCGAACGCGAACAGGCCGCCATCGCCAAGGAGCTTGCAGACGCGCGCGACGAACTGGCTGACCGGCGCGATGATTCCAGCGCTCACGGCCATCGCATGGCGACCTTGTCAGAGAAGCTCGAAACCGCCGAAGCGCGCCTCGCTGATCTCAAACGCCAACGCGAACGGCTTGAGCAAGACCGCGAGGCAGCAGACCGTCTGACGGGCGATGCGGTGGAGGCTCTGGCCAAGCTTGAGGCAGACCTTGAAACCAGCCGCGCCAGTGTCGCTGAAGCGGAGACTCGCCGCCCCGCCATCGCCGTGCGCAGCGAAGAGGCCGAACGCGCGAGCCGCAGCGCGGAACTCGCTCTGGCCAAAGCAACCGCGGATCAGGCCGGGGTCGAAGCCGAATGGCGCGTTGCTGAAGCCGCAATTGCGCAGGCTCAGGCGCGGCTCGACCGGGTCAAGCGCGAAGAAGACCGTATTGCCGCCACGCGCGCCGAACTGGAAGGCAGCGAGGATGCCGAACACGCGGTGATCGCTGCGCGCGAAGCGGCTGATGAGGCAGCCAGCGAAGTGGCTCGCCTGCGCGCCAAGCTGGAGAGCGATCAAGCCCGCAAAGCAGACTTGCAGACTGCGCGCGACGAGGCAGCGGCCGCGCTGGCGACTGCGCGTGCGGAACTGGCCGGGATCGAACGTGAATACACCGCCCTAGCGCGTGACCGCGATGCGCGTGAGAAACGCAAGAAGGGCCAGCAAGGCCTGCCCACCGCGCTCGATCAAATCAGCGTTGCAGCCGGCTATGAAAGAGCACTGGCCGCAGTCCTTGGCCGGGACGCAAAGTCGCCTTTGGGCGCACCGGCTCAACCTAGCGATGGACGGTTCTGGACAGGCGGCGATGCGCCTGCGCCGGTAGCTGAAAGCTTGCTGAGCCACATCACGCATTGCCCTGAGGAATTGCGCGCCCGCCTCGCCCTCGTCCACTGTGTCGATCAGGATGATGGCCGGGTGCTGGGCGCAGGCGAATGGCTGGTCACCCGTGCTGGCCATTTGCGCCGGTGGGATGGGTTTATCGCACGCGGAGAGGGATCAGCCGAAGCAGCGCGCCTCGAAGCGGCAAACCGTCTGGCTGAACTCGAAACGCAATTGCCCGATCTGCGCGCGGCCGCTGAAACAGCCTCCTCGACTGACGCCACTGCCCGTGAGGAACTCAGCACCTTGCAGCGCGATCTTATCGCTCAGGAACGCGGCGTCGCGGTGGCGATTGAGGCTGAGCGCAGTGCCCTGAGGCAGTTGGACTCCGCCGAAGCAGCGAAAGAGCGGATTGCAGTTAGGCTCGAAGAATTGAGCGCGGCGAGCAGCGATCTCACGGAGCAATTGCAGTCTGCCAAGGCCGAGCTTGCGAGCGCACAAGAGCAGCG
>JBCBMN010000061.1:0-16971 GCA_039822745.1 Pseudomonadota bacterium
GCGGAACTTGAAAGCACGATTGCCGAAATCGGAGCCGAGAACATCGCCTGCTTTATCGCCGAACCGATCATCGGCGCAGGTGGCGTGATCGTGGCGCCAGAAGGGTACCACAAGCGTGCTCTCGAAATCTGCCGGGCCCATGATATTCTCTACATCTCCGATGAGGTTGTCACCGCGTTCGGGCGTCTTGGCCACATCTTCGCTTCTGAGCCCAAGTTCGAGATCGTGCCAGATATCATCATCTGCGCCAAAGGAATCTCATCGGGGTACATTCCGCTGGGCGCCACGATCTTCTCAGACAAGATTCACGAGGGCATCAGCCAGCCGAAATCGGGATCGGGAGTGTTCTCGCACGGGTTTACCTACTCGGGTCATCCTGTCGCCTGCGCCGTAGGCCTCAAAAATATCGAGATAATGGAGCGCGAAGACATCTGCGCGCACGCCGCCAAGGTCGGCGCGACATTCCAGGCGCGGCTCGCTTCGCTCAGCGATCTGAAACTGGTGGGCGATGTGCGCGGCGACGGCTTGATGGCGGGTGTTGAACTTGTGCAAGACAAGGCCAGCAAGACGCCGTTTGACCCGGCTGTAGCTATTACTAAGCGGGTGGCAAAAGCGGCCTATCAGAGGGGACTGGTGGTGCGTGCTGCGGGCGATGTCATGGTTATGTCTCCGCCTCTCATCATCTCAGAAGAACAGGTTGAAGAACTGGTCGAGACGCTCAAAGCCTCGCTCCACAGCGTCGCTGAGGGCATGAAGTAGGCGACGTCAAGAGACTGTCCATCGCCGCTGAACGCTTTTGCCCACAATTACGGTGGATCGTTTAGTAGTGGCCGCAAGGTCTGTTTGCACGTCGCGCAAAAGCGCGTCTGGTGTTGAAAGCCGGACGACAAGCTAATGTCCGCTTTCAGCCCCAGATGCGGACGTTACGTTGGCAAACTGGAATGACTGCTTTGGGACATTACTTCGAGTAAATCGAACGTCGAATACTGGGGCGCACAGCGGCCGGTGTCTAGAATCTCCGCAATTGGATCGCAAGGCGACTGACTGCTTTCCGGATAGAGTCCACGCAATAGGGCTGTCCGCAACCTCCCACCCCCCTCAATCCCGCACCAACGCCCTCAACGTCTCGATCCGGTCTGCTTCGTGTACGGGTTTGTCCCAGCGGATGCGGTGGATGCGGGGGAAGCGCATGGCGAGGCCGCTCTTGTGCCGCTTTGAGGTGTGGACGCTGTCGAAGGCGACCTCAAACACCAGGGTCCGCTCAACCTCGCGCACCGGGCCAAAGCGGTTGAGTGTTGTTTGGCGCACCAGTTTGTCGAGCTTCTTGAGCTCCGCATCGGTGAAGCCGGAATAGGCCTTGCCCACCGGGAGCAACTCCGCGCCGCCCTGATCTGAAGAGGCGTCGGGGAGGGCATCGGGATCACCGTCCCAGCACCCAAACGTATAGTCGGAATAGAAGCTTGAGCGCTTGCCGCTCCCGCGTTGCGCATACATCAGAACACAGTCGATCAGCAGCGGATCGCGCTTCCATTTGTACCACAGGCCAACCTTGCGCCCCGGAATGTAGAGACTGTCGCGGCGTTTCAGCATCAGCCCTTCGATCGCCTCGTCGCGAGTGCCCGCGCGGATTTCGGCAAGATGAGCAAAGTCGCGCGCTTCGACCAGTTGCGAGAGGTCAAAATGGCTGGCGGGCAGGCGCGGCATCAGAGTTTCGAGCCAGGCTCGGCGTGCCTCCCACGGCATTTCACGCAGATCTTCGCCTGTGATCAGCAGCGCATCGTACAGCCGCACAAAAGCCGGGCTTTCGCTCAGCATTTTCTTCGAAACCGTCTTGCGGCCAAGCCTTTGCTGGAGCGCGTTGAAACTGGCCGCGCCGCCCTCCGCACCCCCTTGCGTCGCGCCGCGCACCAGCAACTCCCCATCGAGAACCGCGTCCATGGGAAGCACATCGAGCAATTCAGGGAAGGTCGCCGAAATATCGTCGCCCGAACGCGAATATACCCTGGTCTCTCCCGCTACCCGCACCAGCTGGACGCGGATGCCGTCCCACTTCCACTCAGCCGCATAGTCCTTGAGGTCGACTTCGGTGTCCTCAAGCGGGTGGGCGAGCATGAAAGGGCGGAAGAGCGGGCGGTTCGAGACATCGGGCGGGTCCGCGCCATCGGCAGCCCATGCGAACAGTTCGGTATAGGGCGGCTCCAAAGCGTGCCAATATTCCTCCACCTCCTCGACATTGACGCCAAAGGCCTGCGCAAACGCCGTCTTGGCCAGCCGTGCCGAAACCCCGATGCGCATACCGCCGGTCGCCAGCTTGATCAGTGCATAGCGTCCCGAAGCATCCAGCCGATCGAGCAGCATTGGCAATACTTTGGGCGCGCTGGTGCGGGTGAGGGTGGAGAGGAGGCGCACGGTTTCATCGAGGCCCGGAGGATCGTCCCCGACACCGCCTGCCGGATCGGGCCATAGCAAGCTCGCCGTCTCCGCCGTATCGCCGACAAAGTCGCGGCTCAGCGTCCACAGCACCGGGTCCACCCGCTCCATGAGGAGGTTGCGAATGGTCGAACTCTTGACCGCCGGAAAATCCAGCCCTCCCGTCAGCGCGGCCAAGGCCCAGCCACGATCCGGGTCAGGCACCTCGCGCAAATAGGCGCTGAGCAAAGCGAGCTTGCGATTGCGGCTGGAGGTATAGACCAGCGCGTCGAGCAAGGCGGCGAACCGCTTCATGCCGCTGCCCACCGCAAGGCGCTTTCGGAACCATCATCGCCCCGATATGTATGGGAACTAGACCAAGGAATTGCACTCATACACCTTAGACAAGGGGCCCACCCATGAAGACCACCGCTTTTGCCGCCGCTTTGCTGATCCTCGGCGCGTCCACGCCTGCCATTGCCGATCACCACGGTGAAAAGACCGAGAAAAAAGCATCGCTCACCATCGATAGTTCGATCGAAGAGCTGATGGCGAATGAAGCGACCGCCGCGATCCTGCAAAAGCACTTGCCGGGGATTGATCAGCACCCCGCCTATGATTCGTTCAAAGGCTGGAGCCTTGTGCAGCTGCAGCCCATGTCCGCCGGCCAGATCACCGATGAGACGATTGCTGCGGTCAAGGCGGACCTCGCCGCGCTCGGCTGAGACTCTGCCAGAAATTCTGGCTGAGAGGTGAGGGTGATCAGTCATCCTCATCCTCGCGTCCAACCAGCGCCAAGGCCCGAGCGCGGCGCTGGTTCAGCTCGCACCATCTTAGCAAGGCTTCCTCGCGGCCATGGGTGATCCATGTCTGTGCCGGATTAACCTCGGCAATCGTCTGGGTGAGCTCATCCCAATCGGCATGGTCCGAGATGATCAGCGGCAGTTCGACCCCGCGTTGCCTTGCCCGCTGCCGCGCCCGCATCCAGCCGGAGGCCATCGCGGTGATCGGCTCCGGCAAGCGGCGTGACCAGCGATCATTGAGCGCGGAAGGCGGCGCAACGATGATCGAGCCGCGCATATCCTCCTTCGCATGATCGGCAACAAGGCGCAGTTCGCCCAGATCGACGCCGTGCTCTTCGTAAAGGCGACACATTTTCTCCATCGCGCCGTGGAGGTAGATCGGGTCCTTGTGCCCGGCGGCGCGCAACTCCGCGATCACCCGCTGCGCCTTGCCCAAGGCATAGGCGCCCACCAACACGCACTGCTCCGGGTGCTGGGCGAGGGCGCTTAGCAGCTTGGCGATCTCATCGGCAATCGGCGGGTGGGTGAAGACCGGCAGGCCAAAGGTCGCCTCGGTGATGAAGACATCGCAAGGGGTGACTTCAAACGCGGCGCAAGTCGGGTCTGCACGGCGCTTGTAATCGCCGGTGATCACCACCCGTTCGCCCGCATGTTCGAGCAGGATCTGCGCCGAGCCCAGAACGTGGCCTGCGGGAATATAGGTCGCATCGACGCCGCCGGGCAGTCGCACCGTCTCACCATAAGCCACCCCGCGCGCACCCTCACGCGTGTTGTAGCGCAGCTCCATGATCGCCAGCGTTTCAGGCGTCGCATAGGTCTGCCCATGCCCCCCGCGCGCGTGATCGGCATGGCCGTGGGTCACCAGCGCCCGATCGACCGCGCGCCCCGGATCAATCCAGCAATCCGCGGGCACAACATGCACACCCCAAGGCTCAGGCCGGATCCAGGAGAAGGGGGCGCTCATCAAAACTCGAACCCCCCGAGGTGCGCGCCTGTTCCCGTTACTGCGAGGATTCCATCACGGGCGGAGCCGAGGGTGCAACCTTCTCCTCGCCCTTATCTTTGTCCGTGCGGTATTTGTTGAACCACGCAATCACGCTGTCGGTGCGTGCGGCTTGCTGGCTGGGGGATTGGGTGAGGTTGTTGTGGCTGGAATCGGGCGTCACGACCAGCGCGGTGTCCACGCCCAGTATCTTGAGCGCGCCGTAAAATTGCTCGGCCTCGCTGCGCGGCGTGCGGTAATCGTTCGCGCCCACCAGCACCAGCGTCGGCGTTTTGATATCTGCCGCCGCAGCCAAGGGCGAACGCGACCAGTAATGCTCGGGCTTCTCCCATGGAGCGCCGCCCATCCAGTATTTGCCGAAGAACGGATAGAAATCCGCCATCAACGCCATCGTCGTCCAGTTGATCACCGGCTTGTGCGAGGCCGCTGCTTTGAAGCGATCGGTCTTGCCGACCACCCATGCGGTGAGGATGCCGCCGCCGGAACCACCGGTGACAAACAGATTGTCGGGATCGGCATAGCCCTTGGCAATCGCGGCATCGACCACAGCCATCAATTCGGCCTGATTGCTGATCGGGTAATTGTCCTCAATCCGATCGGCAAATTCCTCGCCATAGCCGGTTGAACCGCCGGGATTAGAGAACACCACGGCATAGCCAGCTGCGCCATAAAGCTGGTAATCGGCTGAGAATTCCGGCCCATAGGATGCATATGGACCGCCATGCATTTCGAGGATGGTCGGGACTGTATCGCCTTCCTCATAGCCGGGCGGCAGCATGATCCAGGCGGGAATCTTGACGCCATCGGGCGCGATCACGTCCAGCTCAAGCGTTTGCCCCAGCTCCAGCGCGCCCAGCTTCAGATCGTTCAGCGAGGTGAGCGTCTTGACCCCGCGCCGCGTGGAAACGCCAACTTCGGGCGGGGCAACCGAGCTCGCCGTGGTAAAGGCAATCGCGCCATTATCGCTGATCGACCATGAGCCGCCCGTATAGGGCAGCGCGTAATAGGTACTGCCCAGCTTCGGCGCGAGGCGGGTGAGATTGCCGCTCATGCTGAGTTTGCCGATGCGGTGTTCGCCATCTTCTTCGAAGCTGATGAACAGGCCCATTTCGGTCCATTCCATGCTGACCGGGCTGGCGGGCAGGTCTTTGGCGATCAGCTGCTTGTTCGAACCGTCGAGATTCATCGTGTACACATTAGCCTGATCGAAGGCGTTGCCGACATCATCATAGCCAACATAGGCGATCATCTTGCCATCGGGCGAGATCTGCGGGCCAGCATCCGGGCCATAGCGATCGGTAAGGGCGGTGATTTCGCCGCTGGCAATGTCGAGCGAATAGACCTCGCTATCCTGCCCTTCGAGCTCCCAGTTCTCTTTGCGATTGGCGGTGAAGAGCAGGCTTGTGCCGTCGGGCGTCCACTCCACCGTGCCGCCGTTTGAATATTCGCCAAAGGTGAGCTGACGCGGTGCGCCGCCGGTTGCATCGACCAGGAAAAGCTGCGTGGTGCCGGGTTTTACATACGTCCCGCCGTCGATCCGATAGGTGACGCGGTCAATGATCTGAAGCGGCTTGCCCCACTTGGCGCCCTCCGGCTTTGCAGGCGGCTTGCCGAGCGACAGGCCCTTGCCCGGAACGCGCGCGGTGTAGGCGATCTGCGTGCCGTCGGGGGACCACGCAATGCCTCCCGGCCCTTCGGCGAGCGCGGTGATATTGGCGCTTTGCCCGCTCGCCATCCAGCGCACATGCAATTCGGGTCCGCCGCCACTCTGCGTCGAGATATAGGCAAGCCGGGTGCCATCGGGAGACCAACGCGGTGAAACATGCGCGCCTTCTCCGGTCACCAGCGGGGTCTCTTCGCCGGTCTCGACATCGACAAGCCAGATCGAGCGAACTGCGCGATCGGTCATGATGTCATTGGTGCTGCGGACATAGGCGATCTGGCTGCCATCCGGGCTTATTTGCGGATCGGCCGCGACGCTGAGGCCAAACAGGTCCGCTCCGGTGAAGTGCTTGGGTGCTGTGGCTTTATCTTCGCCGTGATTGTCCGCTGCAAGCGGCGCGGCGAAGGCCAGCGCGGCAGTGGCGAGAAGAATTGAGCGTGCGAACATGGTAAAAAGCCCCCGATTTCTTGGATCGGGGGCTTTCAATCATGTTTCCGGTGCAAAGGCCAGCCCTTGCGAGGAGCGCAATGGTTTAGCTCTCGGCGTCGCTGCCTGATTGCTCCGGTTTCGTGTCATCCGTCTTGGGCGTCGCCTTTTTCGCCGCAGGCTTCTTCACCGGAGGTTTGCGCTTCGGTTTCGTCTTGGGCGGCGCTGGGGTGAGTTCAAAGCTGGGCTTGCCGTCCTTGATCGTCACATGCACTTCGCCGCCATCGGCAAGCTTGCCGAACAGCAATTCTTCCGCGAGCGGCTGCTTGATGCGATCCTGAATCAGGCGGCTCATCGGACGCGCGCCGTAAAGCTTGTCATAGCCCTTATCCGCCAGCCACGAACGCGCATCGCTGTCGAACTGGATGTGGACGTTCTGCTCCGCGAGTTGCAGTTCGAGTTCGAGGATGAATTTGTCGACCACGCGCGCCACGGTGCTCTTGCCAAGGTAAGCGAACGGAACGATGGCATCCAGACGGTTGCGGAATTCCGGGGTGAACATCTTTTTCACCGCTTCCGAGCCCGCATCTTCCTTCGACACATCGCCAAAGCCGATGCCCTGACGCGCCATATCGGCAGCGCCGGCATTGGTTGTCATGATCAACACGACATTGCGGAAATCGACCGTCTTGCCGTGGTGATCGGTCAGGCGGCCATTATCCATCACCTGCAACAGGATGTTGAACAGGTCCGGGTGCGCCTTTTCAATCTCGTCGAGCAAAAGCACGCAATGCGGGTTCTGATCAACCGCATCGGTTAAAAGACCCCCTTGATCATAACCAACATAGCCCGGAGGCGCACCGATGAGGCGGCTGACCGAGTGGCGCTCCATATATTCCGACATGTCAAAGCGCTTAAGCTCAATCCCCATGATCGAGGCGAGCTGACGTGCGACTTCGGTTTTACCCACGCCGGTGGGGCCGGAAAACAGGAACGAACCGATGGGCTTGTCCGGATCGCGCAGGCCAGCGCGGCTGAGCTTCATCGCGGTCGCAAGGCGGGTGATCGCCTCGTCCTGGCCGAACACGACATGCTTGAGATCGCGTTCGAGGTTTTCGAGCGCTTTCTTGTCATCCTTCGAGACAGATTTCGGCGGAATGCGCGCCATCGTCGCGATGACCTGTTCGATCTCGCGCGCGGTGATCTTCTTCTTGCGGCGGCTGGGTGGGACCAGCATCTGCATCGCGCCGACCTCATCGATCACGTCAATCGCCTTGTCCGGCAGTTTGCGATCATTGATGTAGCGGGCCGACAGTTCGACCGCGGTCTTCAGAGCGTCAGGCGTGTATTTCACCTTGTGGTGATCTTCGAACGCGCTGCGCAGGCCTTTGAGGATCTTGATCGTGTCCTCAATCGTCGGCTCATTCACGTCGATCTTCTGGAAGCGGCGCAGCAGCGCGCGGTCCTTTTCGAAGTGATTGCGGAATTCCTTGTACGTGGTCGAGCCGATGCAGCGGATCGTCCCGCCTGACAAAGC
This sequence comes from Pseudomonadota bacterium, assembly GCA_039822745.1. Lineage (GTDB taxonomy): Bacteria > Pseudomonadota > Alphaproteobacteria > Sphingomonadales > Sphingomonadaceae > Erythrobacter. The sequence goes on from JBCBMN010000061.1 coordinate 7,842, forward strand.
AGGCTTGAGCAGGTTCGAGGCATCCATCGCCCCGCCGCTGGTTGCACCGGCGCCGATCACCGTATGAATTTCGTCAATGAAAAGCACCGCGTCCGGCATGCCTTCCAATTCGGAGACGACCTGCTTCAAACGCTCTTCAAAATCGCCGCGATAGCGCGTGCCCGCCAGCAAAGCGCCCATATCGAGCGAGTAGATCACTGCCTCTTCGAGCACTTCGGGCACTTCACCTTCGACGATCTTGCGCGCGAGACCTTCGGCAATCGCGGTCTTACCAACGCCCGGATCGCCGACATAAAGCGGGTTGTTCTTTGAGCGGCGGCACAGGATCTGGACCGTGCGGTCCACTTCCGGCCCGCGACCGATCAGCGGATCGACCTTGCCAGCCTCGGCTTTGGCGTTGAGGTTGACGGTGAATTGATCGAGCGCGGTTTCCTTCTTGTTGTCGCTCTTGGTCTTCTCGCCCGTTTCTTCGGGATTGTCGTCCTGGCCTTGGGGGGATTTGCTCTCGATCTGCTTGCCGCCCTTGCCGATGCCGTGGCTGATATAGCTTACTGCATCCAGACGGCTCATATCCTGTTGCTGGAGGAAATAGACCGCATAGCTGTCCCGCTCAGAGAACAAGGCCACCAGCACATTTGCCCCGGTCACCGTATCCTTGCCCGAGCTTTGCACATGCAGGATGGCGCGCTGGATCACTCTTTGAAAGCCAGCGGTTGGCTGCGGATCGGCGTTATCCTCGGTCTTCAAAGACTGATATTCGTGGTCCAGATATTGCTTCACCACATCGCCCAGTTCGGCAAGGTCCACTCCGCAGGCGCCCATCACGGCCGCGGCGTCCTCATCATCGATAAGCGCCAGCAGCAAATGCTCCAGCGTCGCATATTCATGACGACGTTCGGACGCATTGCGCAGCGCGTTGTGAAGAGTGCTTTCGAGGTTTTGGGCAAAGCTTGGCATGCAAAAAGCCTTATGGTCGGGCGGTGAATGCTCCGCGAACGGGAGCACAGGGAGAGGGTTCAAAATTATATGGGGCGTGAATGAAGGATTGCGAATCCTGCGCCGATGAAACCGCGTAGGTCACGCCTTTGAACCTCCGAACAGGGCATCGGCAGCGGCGCGATGAGCGCTCGACTTGTCACGGTGGGCACGCACGCGGGTGATTTCAGCTTCGAGTAAGGCAATGCGGGCGTCCAATTCGTCTTGCGAATAGGGGCCTAAATCCTCTTGGCCGAGGCGGCTGGCGGCGTCTCCGGAAAGACTCGGGCGCTCATCTTCTTCCATTGGAAGCAAACATCCAAGCGCAGCGGCTTGCTGTCAATCCATGACAGAGCTATTCGCAGGTGCAATATTCACAACTTGTGAACCAAACGGTGCCCGGCAACAGAGCACGACAGGGGAAAATAGTGTCCGAAACGATGAATGCGATCGGTTTTGCAGCACCGGGCGGGCCCGAAGTGCTCAGCCCTGAAACCGCACCGCGCCCCGAAGTGGGCGAGAATGATGTTCTGATCCGGGTTGCTTTTGCTGGCGTCAACCGCCCGGACTGCGCTCAGCGAGCCGGGCTCTATCCTCCGCCTCCGGGTGCCTCGCCGCTGCTTGGCCTAGAAGTCGCCGGCGAAGTGATTGAGGTTGGCGCAGCCGTGCCGCGCGAAATGCTGGGGACGCGGGTTGCCGCTTTGACCCCGGGCGGAGGCTATGCCGAATATTGCACAGCGCCCTGGCAGCATTGCCTGAGCGTGCCCGACGACATGTCGCTTCTGACGGCGGCGGCTCTGCCAGAGACGCTGTTCACCGTTTGGCACAATGTCTTTGAACGCGGCATGGCGCGCGATGGCGAGACCTTGTTGGTCCATGGCGGTACGAGCGGCATTGGCACCATGGCGATCATGCTGGCCAAGGCGTTCGACATCACTGTCATCACCACCTGCGGCGGAGAGGCCAAGTGCGAGGCGGCGCGGCAGGTGGGCGCGGATCTGGCGATCAATTACCGCGAAGAGGATTTCGTCGACGCGGTGAAGAGTTTCACCGGGGGCAAGGGCGTTGATGTGGTGCTCGACATGGTTTCGGGCGATTATGTGCCGCGCAATCTCAGCTGCCTGGCTGAAGATGGCCGCCATGTGACCATCGCCATGCTGGGCGGGGCGAAGGCGGAATTGTTCATGCCGCTGATCATGATGAAGCGCCTCACGCTCACCGGATCGACGCTGCGCCCGCGCAGCGATGCGTTCAAGGCCGCGCTCGCCGATGAGATTGCCGCCAATGCCTGGCCGCTTTTCACGTCGGGCGAGTTAGCGCCCGTGATGGACCAGACCTTCCCGCTTAGCGAAGCCGCCGCTGCCCATGCGCGGATGGAATCGAGTGCGCACATCGGCAAGATCATGCTGGAAGTGGCTGGAGAGGTGATTGGCGAGTGAGCGAGAGCCTCACCCTCCACGAAGACCCTTGCAGCGGCAATTGCTACAAGATCAAGCTGACCGCAGCGCTGCTTGGCCTGCCTTTGGCGCTAAGTCAGTACGATATCCTCAAAGGCGAAACCCGCACGCCGGAATTCCTTGCCCAGGTGAATGCCAATGGCCGCATCCCGGTTTTGCAAATCGGCGAAGGCGAGGGTGGGGTTGAGGCTGTGCGCTTCCTGCCTGAAAGCAATGCGGCGTGCTGGTATATCGCCAGCGGATCATCGCTGATCCCGCAGGATCGCTTTGCGCAGGCCGACATGCTGCGCTGGATGTTCTTCGAGCAATATAACCACGAGCCCAATGTCGCGACGATGCGTTTCTGGATGCGCTTTGTGGGCGAAGACAATCTGAGCGATGAGCAACGCGGCCTGATTGCAGGAAAGCGGGCCAATGGCGAGGCGGCGCTGGCGCTGCTCGATGCGGAATTGGCGGATAAGGCGTTCTTGTGCGGGGATGCGGTTACGCTCGCCGATCTGGTGCTGTTTCCCTACACCCATGTCGCCGAAGAAGGCGGATTCTCGCTTGCGGCGCTGCCTCATATTCGCGGCTGGATTGATCGGATCAAAGGCCTCGATCGCTTTATCGCCATGGATTGATCAGGGATTCGCAGGTCAAACGCGCCGATTGCCGTGATTTCGCGCGGCGCCTTCCCGTCGGTCACATTAAGGTCGCAAACGGGCATTTTCGATGTTGCAGTGCAACATAGAGGTCACACAGCTGTGGATTTACGCAAAACCGTCATCGCCCTGTGAATCCTCTGTAACAATCCACTGTCAAAGCAGCGGGAATCTCAGGAGCCTTGTCGAGGGTGCTGCCATGGCTGACTTTATGCTGTCCGACCTGCCCAAAGATCTCAATGCAGGGGATCTGACCACCGGAAATGTGGCCAATCTTCCGCTGTCAGAGCCGAAGATTCCCGAACCCGTTGGCAATGAACGGGCAAAGTACCGCACCATCTGGATCAGCGATGTCCACCTGGGCACCAAAGGGTGCAATGCGGAAATGCTGATCGACTTCCTCGACAATACGGACAGCGAGACGATCTATCTCGTTGGCGATATCATCGATGGATGGCGCCTGAAAAAGAAGTTTTACTGGCCCACTTCGCACAATGATGTTGTCTGGCGGATCATGAAGCGCGCCAAACGCGGCGCGCGCGTCGTCTATATTCCCGGCAATCATGACGAGATGTTCCGGCAGTTCACCGGCCTCAATTTTGGCGGGGTCGAAATCCGCCGCGCCGCTTTCCACGACACCGCTGATGGTCGTCGCCTGATGGTGCTGCATGGCGATGAGTTTGACGCGGTCATGCTGTCGCACCGTTGGCTCGCATTTGTGGGCGATTGGGCTTATGTTACGCTCATGAAGTTGAATGTCTTCGTGAACGGCATCCGCAAGGCCATGGGCAAGCCCTATTGGTCGCTTTCCAAAGCGGCCAAGCATAAGGTGAAGAACGCGGTCGAATTCATCGGCAAATATGAAGAGGTCGTCGCCAAGGCGGCTGGCGAGCGCGGAGTTGATGGCGTCGTGTGCGGCCACATTCACACCGCTGAATTCCGCAACTTCGAGTTTGAAGGCAAGCAAGTCGAATACTGGAATGACGGCGACTGGGTGGAAGGCTGCAACGCTCTGGTCGAGCATCATGACGGGCGGATGGAAATCCTCAACTGGCCTGACGTGATCAAGGCGCGCGAGGAGCAGGAAGCCGCAGATCGTGCTGCTGCCGAGGCTGCGCTTCCAGCCGAAGCTGCCAGCGTCGAAAAAGAACTAGACCCCGCTCGGGAGGCTGCGTGAACCAGATCGGCCCTATCGAGGCGTCTGATACCAACAGTTCGGCGAGTGGAACTCGGCGCGGAACATTGCCGCAGTCGATCGCCATCGTCACCGATGCGTGGCACCCGCAAACCAATGGCGTGGTCCGAACGCTTTCGACGACGTGCGATATCCTGCGCAGCTGGGGCCACGAAGTCACCGTAATCTCACCCGAGCAATATCGGTCTTTTCCTGCGCCGACCTATCCGGAAATTCGCTTGGCGCTGACTTGGCCGGGTGAAGTCGGACGCCAACTGGCACGGATCAAGCCGGATGCGGTGCATATCGCGACCGAAGGCCCACTGGGTTTTGCCGCGCGCCGCTATTGCCGCAATCGCCGCGTGCCGTTCACCACGGCCTATCACACGCAGTTTCCTGACTATCTCTCGCGCCGCACTGGCCTGCCTGCGAGTGTGTTCTGGCCCTATATCCGCTGGTTCCACCGCCCTGCGCAGCGCATCATGGTCGCCACTGAGACAATCCGCGAGCAATTGCGCGAACAGGGCCTCACTCATCTCAATCACTGGAGCCGTGGGGTCGATCTCTCCTGCTTCTCTCCCGATGCGCCCGCGCCCCCCGAATATGACGGGCTCGACGGTCCGATCCTGCTCTATGTTGGCCGGGTTGCGGTGGAGAAGAATATCGAGGCCTTTCTCACCAGCACCTATCCCGGCACCAAGGTTGTGGTTGGTGACGGCCCGGCGCGCGCCTCACTCGAAGCGAAGTTCCCCGATGCGATCTTCCTTGGAAAGCGCATGGGCGTGGAACTCGCCGGGTGCTATGCCCATGCCGATGTCTTTGTGTTCCCGAGCAAGACCGACACGTTCGGCCTTGTCATGATCGAGGCGCTAGCTTGCGGCACACCGGTTGCAGCCTATCCAGTGCCCGGCCCGCTCGACATTCTCGAAGACAGCGTTGGCGCCATGTCCGAAAATCTCGACCGTGCGATTGATGCCGCGCGCTATTGCGACCGGGGTGACTGCGCGAAATTCGGTGCAGGTTACAGCTGGGAAGCAGCTACGCGCCAGTTCCTGCACGGCCTCGTCGCGCTTGAAGAGGAAGAGTGCGTCTCGCTTCAGGCAGCGCCCGTCCTCGAATTTTAAGCGCCAAGCCACAGCGCTAATTTTCGGCGCGAACGCGCTTCTTCTTGCGAGTCTGACAGCTTTCGCCTATCTGCACCCTCGCAAAGGCCGCTCCCCACGGGGCGGCCCTTATCGTTTTTGATGGAGATTTCCTTATGGCCAAGGATCAGCCCAAGCCGCTGATGCCTCATGCGACCGCCACCTGGCTGGTCGATCACACGGGCCTCGGCTTTGATCAGATCGCCGAATTCTGCGGCCTGCACATCCTCGAAGTGCAAGCCATGGCAGACGATCTGGCAGGCAGCAAATATACCGGCCGCGACCCGGTGCATGCGGGCGAATTGACGCTTGATGAGATCAAGATGGGTGAAGAAAGCCCGGAATACTCGCTCAAAATGCACAAGGCTCCGGTGGAAGTGACCCGCACCAAGGGTCCGCGCTACACACCTGTGTCAAAGCGTCAGGACAAGCCCGATGGTATCGCCTGGATCCTGCGCAACCACCCCGAGGTGTCAGACGCGCAGATTTCCAAGCTGATCGGCACCACGCGCAACACGATCGGAGCCATCCGTGAGCGTTCGCATTGGAACATCCAGAACATCCAGCCAAAGGATCCGGTGACGCTCGGACTGTGTTCGCAGCGCGAGCTTGATGCTGTGGTGGCCAAGGCTGCCAAGCGCGCTGGTATCGTCGAAGAAGCCGCCGACGTTTCTGAAGACGCACGCAGCGACAAGGACAAGCTGATCGAAGAGCTGCGCGCTGAACGTGATGCCAATGTCAAGGCGGCAGCCGAAGCAGCGCAGGAAGCCGAAGCCGAAGCATGGCTCGCCGCCAAGCGCGAAGCCGAAGAGGCCGAGGAAGCGTCCCCTGCGATTGCCCCCGATGAGGCTTTTGCAGCCCCCGCACCCGCACCCGCCCCTGAGGGCGAAGAGGAGGCCTGAGCAGGCACCTCTCTCAAAGCAAAGATCGAAAAGGGCGGCTGCGGTCGCCCTTTTTTGTGCCTGAAGGCCAATATGCGCCAAATCAAGAAAGTGCCTGCGCTGAGGTGGGTTTTGCTTGTGCCAGGGAGAGGGATCATCCATGGCTATTGACATGAATGTAAATAACCGGTCGCATCCGTACCATCATCCTACCCCTTGGGACGCGCAATTTGCGCCGATGACGCTGCCGGACATGCTGGCGCGAACCGTCGCGCATAATCCCAGCGCGCCATTCCTGCATTTCATGGGCCGCACGTATTCCTATCAGGAGATTTTCGAGCAGGCGAACCGCTTTGCTGTTGGTCTAAAGGCCATGGGTATCCAGCGCGGAGATCGCGTTGGCCTGTTCCTGCCCAACGTCCCGATCTACGCCTCTGCCTATTACGGCGCGATGATGGCGGGGGCTGTCGTTGTGAACTTCTCGCCGCTCTATTCGGTCGAGGAACTCGCATGGCAAGTGGCCGATAGCGGGACCAGGGCATTGGTGAGCGTTGATGTGCCCGAACTCTATAACACTGCGGCCCAAGTGCTTGAGACGTCTGATCTCGAAACGCTGATCGTCGGGCGTCTGGCAGAAATGCTGCCTTCGCTCACAGGGATTGCGATGAAGCTCTTCAAGCGCAGCGACATCGCAAAGGTCGCGTGGGGGGAGGCAATCCTAGACTGGTCCGATCTGCAAGGGGAATGGACACCGGGAACACCGCCTCCCGCACAGCTCAGCGCAACGCAAGACCTTGCGCTGCTGCAATATACCGGTGGCACAACCGGGCGGCCCAAAGGTGCGATGCTGGGGCATAGCCAGCTGACCATGAACGCGCAGCAGGTTGCCGCAATCAATCCTTTCGGCAATCCTCGCCGCGAGGTTTTCATGGGAGCGCTGCCGTTCTTTCATGTCTTTGCCAACACCGCGCTGCTTAATCATGCGGTCGCGAGCGGAGGGTCGATTGCGATGGTCCCGCGCTTTGATGCAGGTCAGGTGCTGAAGACTATCGAGAAATACAAGGTCACCGGATTTCCCGGCGTACCCACCATGTTTCAGGCGCTGCTTGATCATCCTGACATCGGAAAAACCGACCTGTCCTCGCTCAAGGTCTGCATTTCAGGCGGCGCGCCCATGCCCGCGCCGGTCCACACGCGCTTTGAGGAGGTCACAGGTGTGCGCGTGGTCGAAGGCTATGGCCTCACCGAAAGCTCGGGCGTGGTCTCGGCCAATCCCTATGCAGGTACGCGCAAGAAAGGAACCATCGGGCAATTGGTCGCGGGGACGCAGATTATCCTGCTCGATAAGGAGGACCCGGCCCAGCTCGCGCCTAATGACGAGCCAGGCGAACTCGCCGTGTGCGGTCCGCAGATCATGCGCGGCTATTGGAACAAGCCCGAAGTGGCTGCCGACATCTTTGTCGAGCGCGATGGCAAGACCTATCTGCGCACCGGTGATGTCGCGGTGATGGATGCAGACGGATTTCTCCAAATCGTGGACCGAATCAAGGACATGATCTCGGTCGGCGGGTTCAAGGTCTTTCCCAGCGTGGTCGAGGATGTGATCCTTGAACATGACGCAGTAAAAGAGGCGCTGGTGATCGGTGTGCCTGAGGAATATCGCGGCGAGGTGCCACGCGCCTATGTCACTCTGGAAGAGGGTGTTGGCGATGTGGGTGCTCGGGATAGCGCGAGCGATCTCAAGGCTTGGCTCAATAAACGGATCGGCAAGCATGAGCGCGTCGATCAGGTCGTGATCCGCGAAGAACTGCCCAAAACGATTATCGGCAAGCTGGATCGCAAGGCCCTGCGCGCCGAAGTACTCTAAGGGGCCTTATATCAGAAACGCCGCGCTCCCTCGTGGGACCACGGCGCCTCCAGCATCTAAAGAATTGCGCGGATCAGTTGGCGATTTGAAGCGTCGCCTGCTCGGCGGTCTCTTCCTTCGCCACCGGCTTGGCCGGGGTCGCATTGGCGGCCTTACGTTGTGAGTTAGGGGCAAAGCGGCCTTCGACCTGCGCGCCCTGTTCAATGGTCAGCGCATCATAATGCACATCGCCTTCGATCAAGGCGCTTTTGAGGATCGTCAGTTCACGCGCGGTGATCGATCCGTTGACCTTGCCAGAAAGACGCGCGGTTTCCGCCATCACAGAGCCGCTGATCTGGCTGCTCTCGCCCTGCACCAGGCTGGCGCATTTGATGTCGCCTTCGATCGTGCCGTCAATATGCAGATCGGCCGACGCGGTCATATCGCCTTTGACAACAACGTCTGAGCCGATCACCGAAAAGGTCGAGCTGGCGTTACCGGGCATGAATTTTCCTTGGGATTGGGGGTTAGCGGTCGGTCTTTGCGGGGGCGCTGACCGGAGTGGCTCTGCGGGCTTCTTTGAGAACATCGGGGGCGGTCTCCAGAAATGGGCGCGGATTGACCGCTTTACCGTTGATACGAACTTCGAAATGCAGATGCGGTCCGGTCGAGCGGCCACTGCTTCCCAGCCCCCCAATCGTCTCACCCGCTTCCACGCTGTCACCGACCTTGGTGTCGATCCGGCGAAGATGCGCGTAACGGGTTACAAGACCGTTATCGTGGCGGATTTCAACCAGCCGGCCATAGCCTCCGCGCCATCCTGCATAGACCACCTTGCCCGGTGCCGCGGCATAGATTGCCGAACCGAGAGGACCGCGAAAGTCGATGCCGGGGTGGCGCGCGGCGCGGCCATTAAAGGGGTCGCGGCGATAGCCGAAGTTAGAGGTGATCGAAGGATTGCCATGCGGCGCAACCTGCGGAATGCTGTCCAATGCGCGTTCGGAACGCGCATTG
>JBCBMN010000062.1:0-16860 GCA_039822745.1 Pseudomonadota bacterium
CCTTGCCCGACGCGAAATGGTGCCGATTTGGCGTGATCCATAAGGTCTTCCGCAAATGTGATCTTCTTCAAGCGTTCGTCACCTTCGACGAGAGCAACTGAACCTTGGCTGGCTAGCAGCACCTGCGCGTCGTCTCCCGCGTTGGGTTCTCCCGACCACGCCCGGTGCGCTTCCAGAATGTCCGAGTATCGAAAGGCTTGCGGCGTCTGGACCCGTCGTAGCTTTTCGCGCTCCGCTTTGCCGCCCATGGTTTCGCCATCGCCGACCAGCGCGAGACTGTCGACAACGGGGAGCGTGGGTATGGCACCTTGGTGCATTTCCAAAGCTTCAAGCAGTCTCTCGATGACCGGATGCGCGATATCGGGCCGGGCCGCGTCGTGGATTAGAACTCGTTCGGGAGCGAACTTGTCTAAAGCTTCAAGACCTGCCTTGACTGAAGCTTGGCGCGTCTCACCGCCGCTAACTGTGATGGCGCCTTCAGGGGAGCCTGCTGCGGCGAAGGCCTCAGCGTGCAAGCCTTCAGGAGCTACGATTACTAGAGGTGCGGCGCCCGCATCGACCAACGCTTTGACGCTGTGCTCAAGGACTGGCTGGCCCTGGTGAAGACGGAACTGTTTTGGCGTATCCCCGCCCACGCGCAGCCCTTTCCCCGCCGCGACGATCACCGCTGCGAAAGCAGGGTAGAGGGGTGAGCTGGAGCTTCGGGTGCCGTCCATTGCGCAAACGCGCTTAGGGTCTGGACGCAAATTCCGCAATCCACTATGCGCTGCTCAAATTTTAGGCATCAATACATGACCGCGAATCCGCACCAGCCGACCCTCAAACCGATCAATATCGGACCCGTCACCATTGACGAGCCTGTCCTGCTGGCGCCCATGACGGGCGTTACGGACAAGCCGTTTCGCGTGCTCGTGCGCCGTTACGGGTCAGGCCTCAATGTTACTGAGATGATCGCGAGCGAAGCGGCCATTCGCGAGACCCGCCAGTCGATCCAAAAGGCAGAGTGGGACAAGACCGAAGAACCGGTCTCGATGCAATTGGTCGGCTGCGATCCGGACTCGATGGCCGAGGCGGCCAAGCTTCAGGAAGGCAACGGCGCGGCGATCATTGATATTAACTTTGGATGCCCGGTCCGCAAAGTGGTGGGTCAATACGCTGGCAGTGCGCTGATGCGCGAAGTCCCACTGGCAACCAAGCTAATGGAAGCCACCGTCAAAGCCGTGAATGTGCCGGTGACAGTGAAGATGCGCATGGGCTGGGATCACCAAAGCCTTAACGCGCCCGAAATGGCCCGCATCGCCGAGGATTTGGGCGTCAAGATGATCACAGTGCACGGCCGGACCCGCAATCAGATGTACAAGGGTAGCGCGGACTGGTCCTTTATCAAGAAGGTCAAGAACGCCGTATCCATCCCCGTAATCGTGAACGGCGATATCTGCACCATCGAAGACGCTAAGAAAGCTCTAGATCAATCAGGCGCAGACGGGCTGATGATCGGGCGGGGCGCGTACGGAAAGCCCTGGCTGCTTGGCCAAGTGATGCATTGGCTGCGCACAGGGGAGCGCATTCCGTCACCTGATTTTGACGATCAATACGCGACGCTTATCGAACACTATGAGCGCATGCTCGACCACTACGGCGCCAATGTGGGCGTAAAAATCGCGCGCAAACATTTGGGGTGGTACACAAAGGGTATGCACGGATCCGCCGAATTCCGGAACTACGCGAATTCGATCGATGATCCCCGCCAGGTTCTCGGAGAGATTGAACGTTTCTACACACCCTTCCTGAACCGCCGCGCTGCGGCGGCTTGACGAACACGCGATGGCCTCTGATCCTGAAGAGCGCTCAAGTGCAAGTCCGCTACCTGACGCCGATGCGCAAATCTCGAGCCTCGTCTTTGCGCTCATTCTGATTGATCCTGATGGTCGTGTCGCGCAGCTGAATCACGCGGCTGAGAGTCTATTGCGCACAAGCGCCAAACGATTGATTGGTCAAAACTTGGCGACGATCATCAGCCCCTTGGATGATCGCGTCACAGCCTGGCTCGGGTCGGACGATGGGGCCTTGGTCGCGCGTGATGTCAGAGTAAGCGTAGCCGGGCGCGAGTTATCGGTGAACCTGACTATGTCAGGCCTCTCGACCCATCCGGGTTGGCGTGTGCTTACGGTTTCGGAGCTGGCCCACGAAAAGGCGTCCGGCGAGGAGACAGGTGAGCGTCCCGTGGGGGCGCCATCTATTCTCGCTCATGAAATCAAGAACCCTCTTGCGGCTATCCGAGGTGCGGCGCAGCTTATTGCTCGAAAGCTGGCCAGCTCGGACCAATCGCTCGCGCACATGATCACCAATGAGGTGGACCGTATTGCGCGATTGATTGACCGGATGCAATTGCTTGGAAGCAAGGTTTCAGAGTTGGCCACACCCTGTAATCCGCACGAGGCCATTCGGTCGGCGTTGGCAACCGTCCGCGCCGGTGGCCTCGATGGCGTTGAGATTATTGAAGAGTTCGATCCATCGCTGCCGCCGGTTCTGGCCCATCAGGATTCGCTGGAGCAGGTGCTCATCAATTTGATATCGAACGGCCGTGACGCCTTGGAGTCCTCAATCGAAAGCGGGCGCCCGGCTCAAATCATCATTAAAACGCGTTACGTTGGCGGGCTTATGTTCAGCGCGCGCCGCCAAGGGCGGACGGTGCAGTTGCCAATCGTGATTAGCGTTTCGGATAATGGTCCGGGTGTTGATCCCGATCTGCGCGACAAGCTTTTTGATCCGTTCGTCACAACCAAGCCGTCTGGCCAAGGCCTCGGATTGGCGCTTGTTCGCAAGCTTATTCGGGACATGGATGGCAGCATCAGCCACGAACGCGACGGGACCCGCGGACTAACCTGTTTCCGGCTGCACCTGCCCGTGGCGGAAAGCCCAGCAAGGTAAGGCGGATGGCTAAAGCTCCTCCAATATCGGTCCTCTTGGTGGAGGATGACGGTGCGATCGCAACCGTCATTGAAGCCGCGCTCGCCGCCGAGAGTTTCGAAATCACGCGGGTTTCGAGTGTTGAGGAGCGCGATAACGCTCTGTCGAAGAACTCTTTCGATATTATGCTTACGGATGTGATGCTGGAGGATGGAGACGGACTTTCCACCTTGGCCTCTGTGCGCCGCGAAGCCCCGATCATGCCGATCATTGTGCTGTCGGCGGAAAACACTTTGGACACTGCGGTTCGTGCGAGCGCGTCAGACGCTTTCGAGTACTTTCCAAAACCGTTTGATCTGGATGAGCTTGTTCAAGCCGTTCGCCAAGCTGCAGGCGGGCGAGCATACTCAGAGGATTTGCCACCGGACGCACCCGAAGATGGCTTGCCATTGGTGGGACGCAGCCCTGCAATGCAAAACGTCTATCGCATGATCACCCGCGTTCTGCGGAATAATCTGACAGTGCTGATTACGGGGGAAAGCGGGACTGGTAAGGAGTTGGTCGCCGAGGCGATCCATCAATTGGGAGACCGGCGAACCGGACCTCTTGTGGCGGTTAACACCGCCGCAATTCCGGCCAACCTTATCGAGAGCGAGCTGTTTGGGCATGAAAAGGGCGCATTTACGGGCGCGGTGTCTCAAGCAATCGGCAAGTTCGAGCAGGCTAACGGCGGCACGTTGTTCCTCGACGAAATCGGGGACATGCCCGCAGAGGCTCAGACGCGTTTGCTTCGAGCGCTGCAATCGGGGCGGATTCGCCGGGTTGGTGGGCGTCAAGAGATCGAGGTCGATGTGCGCATAATCGCGGCGACGAACCGCGATCTTCAACCGCTCATTGCGACTGGAGCCTTCCGAGAGGATCTTTTCTACCGTCTGAATGTGCTCCCGATCCCGCTTCCTGCATTGCGTGACAGAATTGAAGATATCGAGGTGCTGGCCCATCATTTCCTCCTTTTGGCTGCCGAAGAAGGATTGCCGCGCAGATCAATCACGCCGGACGGCATCGAACAGCTGGAAAAGCATCCTTGGCGTGGTAACATCAGAGAATTGCGGAACGTCATGTATCGCCTTGCCGTCTTGGCTAGAGACGAGACGATTGACGCCAGTCAGGTAACGGATGTTCTTGAAGCGGATAGCCGACCATCCGCACCTTTGCCGGCTTCAGAACAAGCGACCTTTGAAGCGGCCGTGCTCCAATGGCTTCAAGATGCGGAACCTGCAGCCGGCACGCTTTATCACGGAGCGCTAGCCGCGTTCGAAAAGCCCTTGATCGAACACGCGCTGGCAGAAACCCGTGGCAATCAATTGCGCGCGGCGAAGCTGCTAGGGATCAATCGCAACACCTTGCGCAAGCGTGTTTTGGAGTTGGGAATCGAACCTGATCGCATTGCGAGAACGGGTTGACGCATAAGCAAGCGCGTGTAGGCCCAGCACTCTTGCAAACTGGCAACACTATGGTTGTAACTTGGCCACGATGGACGAAATGCATGGGTCAAACCGATCACCTGAAGGGACACTTGCGTCCACACGTGGGCGTGCCATCGTCGGCACTGGGGTGAATTCGAACCCTTTCGAGGCCAAAGCTCCTTCGAGTGGAGCGCTAGGCAAGAACGTTCAGCGGGCACCTGCCTGGCTTCGGCGGATCATTGTCGGTTCTCGTAGGGCAAACCTGTTTGCGTGGCTGGAAGCGGCGGCCTCCGTCGCTTTGGTGATCGCGATTGTGTCCACCTACTTTGCGTACTCACAAAATCCAGAAGAAGCGGGCACGCTTCCCACGATGCAGGTTTCCCTCTTGCTCATGGCCACTCTGGTTCCTGCTATGGCGTTGCTTGTCTTTGTGGGTCGAAGACTTGCGCTGAGACGCGCGGCGGGTAGCACCGCCCGCCTACACGTGCGGCTCGTGTTCTTTTTCTCCATGATTGCCGCTGTTCCAACTCTTTTGGTCGCGGGATTTGCCGCGTTTCTTTTCCAGACTGGCGTCGACTTTTGGTTCTCCGACGATTCTCGCGGGCTCATGGAGAACGCCAACGCGCTTGCCCAAAACTACTACGACGCCAACCAGCGCGATGTGCAGGACGAGACCATCACGATGGCCAGTGACATGCGCGATACTCTGCAATTGGTGCCGATATCCAATTCTGATTTTCCGGACTTTTATGCCTATCAGGCCCAGTCGCGAAAAATCAACGAAAGCCTTATTCTTCAACGGATTGACGACAACACTTTGCGGACGGCGGCCATCTTCAACCTGATGGAAGACAATCGCCCGATTGAGTTTAGCGAAGCCGCCTTGCCGAAACTCGACGCGGGCGAATTTGTGGTGGTCGAAGGGAGTCGGGAACGCATCGCCGCGATCGCGCCGATCGATAAACGCAGCGGCATTTATCTCTACAACGCGCGAACCACGGAAGAGACGATGTTCAATTCGTGGGCGGACGCGCAAGCAATATCGACGGCCTATGATACGCTGAATAAAGAAGCGCGAACTCTTCAGTTACGCTTCAATATCGCGTTGGTCATAGTCAGCTTGCTTTTGGTTGGGCTCGCTATTTGGTTTGCGCTCCGATTTGCCGATCGGCAGGTTGAGCCATTGACCGATCTTATCGGGGCCGCGCGCAAAGTGGGGCAGGGCAACTTCTCTCTTCGCGTGGATGGCCGGACCGGAGCCGATGAAATCGGCCTTTTGAACCGGGCGTTCAATCGAATGACGGCGCAGTTAGAGAAACAAACTGACGCACTCGTAAGCGCAAATCGCCAGATTGACGATCGCAGGGCGTTTATGGCGGCAGTCCTGGAATCGGTCAGCGCCGGGGTGATCTCGATTGATTCAGATGGCCGCGTCTTGCTCATGAATTCATCAGCTCAGGCGCTTCTCGAAAGCGCAGAAGCCTGCGAGCCGGGCGCCGATATCGAAGGCGCTTCTCTTGCAAGCCTTTCTCCAGAGATTGACAAGATGGTGCGCGAAGGCACCCGCCGCGCCATCGTCACACACGCCGATGGCAACGACCTTTTGACTCTGGCCGTCAAGGTTGCGCCGGGTTCGAGCGGTCATGTCATCACTTTCGAAGACATCACGCGCCAGTTGCTGGACCAGCGTCAAGCCGCTTGGTCCGACGTCGCGCGGCGCATTGCGCACGAAATCAAGAATCCATTGACACCCATTCAGCTTGCTACCGAACGACTGAAGCGACGGTATCGAAAACAGATGGATGCTGGCGAAGACGCTGAGCTTTTCGACGAACTGACCAACACGATCGTGCGTCAGGTTGGCGATTTGCGAAAAATGGTGGACGAGTTCAGCTCCTTTGCGCGGCTGCCTAAGCCGGTGTTTCGGACCGAGGACGCGGTCGATCTCGTCCGCCAAGCCGTGTTCCTTCAGGAAGTCGCGCATAACGGTATCGAATTCACAGTCGATGCCAGTGAGGCAGAAACGCGAGAGATTCGCTGCGACCGACACCAACTTGGGCAAGCCATGACCAATGTATTGAAGAACGCCGTCGAAGCTATCGAAGCGCGGGCGGCCGAGGCGCGGGGCGCCTATGCGGGCGAAATCGTTGTCCACGTGCAAACCAGCGCCGACTATTTGACGGTGTCCGTCGATGACAATGGGGTTGGTCTGCCGGCGGATCGTGAAAGACTGACCGAACCGT
The DNA here is from genome assembly GCA_039822745.1 of Pseudomonadota bacterium. GTDB lineage: Bacteria > Pseudomonadota > Alphaproteobacteria > Sphingomonadales > Sphingomonadaceae > Erythrobacter. Next base: position 6,620 of record JBCBMN010000062.1, read on the forward strand.
ATGTGACGACGAGAGAAAAAGGAACCGGGCTCGGCTTGGCGATCGTCAACAAGATTGTCGACGAGCACGGAGGCGAAATGGCGTTCGCTGCCAGTGAGACAGGCGGAACCACAGTCACACTGCGCTTTGCGCGAGACCCCCAAATTAAAGAGAATGAACCGGCATGACCCTAGGCAGACCCTGTAACGTGGAATGTACTAAAATGGAGGCGCGTAATGGCGCTTGAGATCCTCATTGTAGATGACGAACGCGATATTCGAGAACTGGTCTCGGGCGTGCTTGGTGATGAAGGCTATGAATGTCGGACCGCCGCAGATTCTACATCGGCCCTTGCGGCTGTCGATGAACGCCGGCCGAGCCTCGTTTTGCTCGATGTGTGGCTCCACGGGAGCGAGATGGATGGTCTTGAGCTGCTTGACGAAATCAAGGTTCGCGAGCCGAACCTTCCCGTCATAATCTTCTCCGGTCACGGCAACATTGATACGGCGGTGAGCGCGGTGGGGCGGGGCGCGATGGACTTCATCGAAAAACCGTTCGAAGCGGAACGCCTCTTGCTCCTGGTCGAGCGCGCCACCGAGACCGAGCGGCTGCAACGCGAGAACACCCGACTGCGAGAGGGCGCGAGCGAAGCCGGCGAGTTCACCGGAAACTCTTCCGCGATCAACGCGGTTCGCGCGACTTTGAAGCGGGTCGCTAACACCGGGAGCCGAGTGCTTATCTCGGGTCCGGCAGGCGCTGGAAAAGAGGTGGCTGCACGGTTGCTTCACGCTTGGAGCACGAGGGCGGACAGCGCTTTCGTGACGGTGAACTCGGCTCGGATTACACCAGATCGCTTTGAGCAAGAGCTTTTCGGCGAAGAATCCGACGGGAAGCAAGTCCGACCCGGTTTGCTGGAACTGGCGGATGGAGGAACGCTCTACCTGGATGAGGTGGCGGATATGCCGCTTTCCACCCAAGCGCGGATTTTGCGAGTGCTTACCGAACAGAGTTTCGTCAGGGTCGGCGGTAATCGCCAGATTGGTGTGGATGTGCGGGTTGTCTCATCAACTTCGCGGGACCTGGCCGCCGAAATGGAAGAAAAGCGTTTTCGCGAAGATCTGTTCTATCGACTCAACGTTGTCCCCGTCACCATCCCAAGTTTGGCTGACCGGCGAGATGACATTCCCGCGTTGGCGGATCACTTTTTCACGCGGTACTCATCCGAGCAAGGTCTTGCTCCGCCCGATATTTCCGAAGAGGCGATGGCAGCGCTTCAGGCTTATGATTGGCCCGGAAACGTCAGGCAGTTGCGCAATGTCGTTGAACGAACGATCATTATGACACCGAGAGATCGTCTCACGACGGTTGAACCCGATATGCTGCCAAGCGAAATAACCGGGGGACGAATGACTGCATCGGGGCAGGGGATGTCGGCCATGATGGGCGCGCCTTTGCGGGAAGCGCGCGAGAGCTTTGAACGCGAGTATCTAACGATCCAGATCCGCCGATTCTCCGGAAATATTTCAAAAACTGCAACATTCATCGGAATGGAACGTTCGGCGCTCCACCGGAAGCTCAAACTGCTCGGAATGGCCGAACGCCGCGAAGTTCTGCGCAAAGAATGAAAACGTGACGCACGTATTAGCGGAGCGTTCTGATTGGAATCTTGACTAAAATTCAATCATTGCCGGAAGTGATGGCAAGAGGCATTATGCGCAACGTGCGTGGCCGCCTGGCGTAGGCAGATTGGCTGGGTGGAGCGCGCGTTTTGCGGACCGTAAGGGCGGCCGCCAAAAACAGGAGCTAATGCCATGTCGAGTGGAGGTACTCTCTCTCCGCGAACGGTATCCAAAGCCGTTAGCGATCCACAGCCGACTGCGAGTTCAAAAAGCGGAAAGAATGGCAGCCTGCAAGATGCTTTCTTGAACATGCTGCGCCGTAACAAGACTCCCGTCACGATGTTCCTCGTCAAAGGCGTGAAGCTTCAAGGTATCGTCACGTGGTTTGACAACTTCTCCATTCTGTTGCGGCGCGACGGCCAATCGCAGCTTGTCTATAAGCACGCCGTTTCAACGATAATGCCGGGCGCGGATGTTGACGCGGATCAGTTTGAAAGTCGCGGCGGGGCAAAAGGCCAGCGGCAATTGCAGGACATATTCCTCAACAAAGTGAGTGACGCGGGCGTTCAGGTGACAATGTTCCTTGTCAATGGAGTGATGCTCCAAGGCCGGATTGCGGCTTACGATCTGTTCTGTATGCTTCTGGAGCGAGACGGCGCGGTCCAATTGGCGTACAAACACGCGGTCTCGACTATTCAACCCGCGGTCCCCGTTGATCTTCAGGACTATGACGACGCGGATTACGACGAAGAAGACGACGACTGAGTTTTGACGATGATTTGATGGACGAGGTCACCCGCGGTGCGCGGGCCCTTGTGTTGTGTCCGGACATCACAGCGCTAACCTATGACCTTGACGCGGCCGAACGGCTCGAAGAGGCGAAGGGACTGGCTCTCGCTATCGGAGTTGTCATCGCGCATAGCGAGACGCTGCCTGTTCGCCAGATGCAACCAAACACGCTGTTTGGGTCTGGCCAAGTTGAAAACATCAAGATCGCGTGCGAGCAACACGAGGCCGAGCTCGTCATCGTGGATGGCGCGCTTACCCCGATCCAACAGCGCAATCTAGAAGAGAAGTTCAAGCGCAAGGTTATCGACCGCACGGGCTTGATTCTCGAAATCTTTGGCGAACGCGCGGCTACGGCCGAAGGGCGTCTCCAGGTTGAGCTGGCCCACCTCGACTACCAGCAAAGCCGTCTCGTGCGCAGTTGGACGCACCTTGAAAGACAGCGCGGCGGGTTTGGCTTCCTTGGCGGTCCGGGCGAAACCCAGATCGAGGCGGACCGACGGATGATCCGCCAGCGAATGGGTCGTTTGCGCCGCGAATTGGAGCAAGTCCGCAAGACAAGGGCGCTTCACCGCCAGCGACGGGGAAGGGCGCCCTGGCCCGTTATAGCGCTCGTTGGGTACACAAACGCCGGCAAATCCAGCCTGTTCAACCTTTTGACCGGGGCGGACGTTATGGCCGAGGATCTGTTATTTGCGACGCTTGATCCAACGATGCGGGCAATTAGTCTGCCGGGTGTAGAGAAAGCCATACTTTCGGACACCGTCGGGTTTATCTCCGATCTGCCAACGCAATTGGTGGCAGCGTTCCGCGCGACGCTGGAGGAGGTCACCGGGGCCGATATCATATGCCACGTGCGCGATATGGCGAACTCAAGCCATGCCGCGCAGAAACGACAGGTTATGGACGTGCTGGCGGATCTTGGTGTTGTTGATCGGGAAACGGGATATTCAGACATTCCGATTTTTGAGATCTGGAATAAGTCGGATCTGCTGCAGGCCGATACACTTGCCGAACTGTTGGACGTGGCCGACGATCACAAGGCGGTCTTGATCTCGGCGGCTAAGGGGGCAGGGGTCGACGAACTCGCGGCGAAACTCGCCGCGATGCTCACTTCGAAAGCCAGCGAGGTCAAACTGACCCTGCCTGTGAGCGACGGACGGCGCATTGCATGGCTGCACGCGCACGGCGATATTCTGCTGGAAGAAGACGCGGGCGAGGGCGATCAGGGCCCTCAAAGGACTTTCACCGTACGCCTGAATCCGAAAGAACTGGGCCAATACGCGGCGCTTTAGGCCCGCTTCCTAGTCTTTTTCGGCGGATTTCACGCGTTGCCAGTATTCTTCCTGGGTGTGAAGGTCGAGCCGTTCGAAGGCGTGTCCTTCGGCTCCGGCAAGTGCCTCCATCTCGCGAAAGCGGCGTTCGAATTTGGCGTTTGAAGCCTTTAGAGCTTGTTCGGGATCGACCCCGTAGTGGCGAATAATGTTGACCGCGACGAACAGGACGTCGCCCGCTTCCAAAAGCTTCTCGGATTCTGTTATTGCTCCGTCGAGTTCTTCAAGTTCTTCCTGAAGTTTGGTCATTGGTCCATTGATTTCAGGCCAATCAAATCCAGCGCGCGCGGCTCGTTTCTGCAGCTTTTCAGAGCGCGACAAGGCTGGGAGCGTTTTCGCAACGCCATCCATTGCGCTGGTAGCGCCTTCGGCTTCGCGTTCGGCAGCCTTGATATCTTCCCAGCGCGCCGTGTTCATCTGTCCATTTTCGGAGCCGAAGATATGAGGGTGGCGGAGCTCCATTTTGTCGGAGATCGCGCGCGCCACATCTTCGAATGCGAAGTCACCGGCTTCTTCGGCCATGCGTGCGTGAAAGACGACCTGAAGCAGCAAATCTCCAAGTTCACCGCGAAGATTGGTCATATCACCACGTTCGATCGCATCAGCAACTTCGTACGCTTCTTCAATGGTATATGGTGAGATGCTTTCAAAGGTTTGAGCGAGATCCCACTCACAGCCGCCATTCGGGTTCCGAAGTTGCGCCATAATGGAGAGGAGGCGGTCGATCTGTGATTTGGAGGCGGTTTCGTTCATTGTGACAAAGCCTACGCATAAGATGGATAATATATATTATGTTAAATGTAGGATGGCCGGTGCTTCATCTGAGAATGCACCCTTCCATATCCCTTTACTCAACCAAAACCTCTCAAAAGCCCAAACCGAGCAGCCGCGCGAGAAGGAACAAACCGCCGATAATCGCAACCCACACAAGAGCAAGTTGCGCTGTCTTACCCCAGCTCAGCCTAAATGAAGCGAAACCCATTCCAACGACAAGCAGCCACCCGAGCATTGCTATCAAGGAAACAATCGCAGTGTCTGTCACGCATGCACCTCCAGACCATCATACCCGACCACAACATGGTCTGAGACTTCGCCGCACAGTGTGCGGTAGTCCATGCTTTTGTCGAGATGGCTCAACACCAAACATTTAGCACAGGAACGTTCGCCTAGCTCAAGCGCAAGATCGAGATGCGCGTGAGATGGATGTGGCTCGCGCCGCAAACAGTCGCTCACCAACACATCCGCATCCCAGCACAGGTCGATCATGTCGTTTGAAATGGCGTTATAATCGGTCGCGTAGACAATTGACTTTCCATCTGCTTCGAAGCGGAAGGCGGTTGTCTCACCGGGGCCATGTTCCATTTGGCACCAATCAACTCGGAACCCGGATATTATCTTCAACCGATCGAGTGTCTCAAGCGTGACGATAGTCGGATACCCATCTTGACCGGCGAAAACATACCCGAAACGTTGGCGCAGACGCCGGACCACTTCCGTATGAGCATACCCAGGAATTGGCCCTCCGCGCCCGTATCTAAGAACTCGCAGGTCATCGATCCCATGGCAGTGATCTGCATGATCATGAGTCCAAAAAACCCCGTCGATGCGACTGATGCGGTTGGCCAAAAGTTGGGCCCGGCAATCGGATGACGTGTCGATAAGGAGCCTCGAGCCTTCATCGCTCTCTATGAGAACGGAAACCCGGGTCCGCCGATTTCTTGGTTCTTGCGGATCGCAATGACCCCAATCGCCCGTACCATCTTCACCACCGATCCGAGGTACTCCAGTGGACGTGCCCGAGCCTAGCAGCGTGACCTTCATGCCCGGACGCTCACAAAGCCGCTTTGGAGAATAGCTTTTTGAAATTAGCGCTTGTTCGCTCCGCAAGCCGCTCAAATTCAACGTCCCGCAAGTCCGCAACGAAGCGCGCGGTTTCAGCCACATAGGCGGGCTCACACGGTTTTCCGCGGTGCGGTACCGGAGCCAGAAAGGGACTATCGGTTTCCACCAGCAGACGATCCTCCGGCACTTTGGCGGCGGTCTCTTGAAGCGATTTGGCGTTCTTGAACGTTACAATGCCTGAAATCGAAATGGTAAGCCCCAACTCCAGCACCTTCGCCCCAAATTCCTGCGATGCTGTGAAGCAATGGATCAAAGCGGGAAAGGCGCCCTTCTCCATTTCTTCAGCCAGAATTTGGTAAGTGTCATCCTCGGCGTCGCGGGTGTGAATAATGATCGGAAGGCCGGTCTCGCGGGCAACGCCAATGTGCATACGGAACAGGCTCTTTTGAACGTCGCGGTCGGAGTAGTCGTAGTAATAGTCCAGTCCGCTCTCACCGATTCCGATAACACGCGGATCTTCGCTTGCGTCCAACAGCGCCGCGCGCCCCAAATCTGCGTGGTTGTCGGCTTCGTGCGGGTGTATCCCGACGCTCGCGAAGACATCCGGCTCCCGATTGGCCGTGGCCACAACTTGCTGCCACTCGCTCGTTTTCGTCGAAATGTTGAGGAAGGCCCCCACCCCCGCTTCGCGAGCGCGCGTCAACACGCCGGCCTGGTCTTCGACCAGCCCCTTATACTCCAGGTGGCAGTGACTATCGATCAGCATGATGGATTAACCCTCGGCCTCTGCAGGCAGTTCCAGACGCGGGAAGACCCCTTGGGGCTTTTCGAGCGTGAAGCCGCTTTCGACGAGGCGAGAAAACCAGTCAGTGTCGCTCAGATTGGCGTAATCGCGCTCATCGGCCGGGACGCCCATCTGATCGAGCAGCACCGCCGCTTTCTCGGGCACAACGGGTTGGATCGCAATGGCAAGATCGCGGAGAGCGACGAAGAGCGTTTGAAGCACCACCTTCATGCGCTCGGGATCGGTCTTCTTGAGGGTCCATGGGGCTTGTTCATCGACATACTGATTGCAGGCGTAGACCGAGCGCATCCACGCCTCAATACCGCTTGAGAATGCCAGCTTCTCGAATTCGCTGGGCAACAGATTGCCGCAAGCTTCGGCGACTTCGGCCAGTAGCTTATTATCCGAGTCAGCGGTTTCGAACAAGGCGAGCCGCCCGCCCATATTCTTGAAAATCATGGACAAAGTGCGCTGAGCCAAATTGCCAAAGCTGTTGGCAAGTTCTGCGTTGGCGCGCGTCACAATCGCTTCGGGTGAGTAGCTGCCGTCTTGTCCAAACGCGACTTCACGCATCAGGAAGTAACGCACGGCGTCAACGCCAAAAGTCTCTGCCAGATCAAGAGGGTCAACGACATTGCCGAGGCTTTTGCTCATTTTCTCCCCGCCCCTTGCAAGAAGGAAGCCGTGGCCAAACACTGCCTTCGGCAAAGGCAGGTCCGCGCTCATCAGAAAGGCTGGCCAGTAAATCGTGTGAAAACGGACGATGTCTTTGCCGATCAGGTGCAGGTCCGCAGGCCAGAAATTGCGCATATTGTCGGTTTCATCCGGAAAGCCCAATCCCGTCAGGTAATTGGTCAATGCGTCCACCCAGACATACATCACGTGATTGTCGGAACCGGGCACCTTCACACCCCAGTCAAAACTCGTGCGGCTGACCGAGAGATCGCGCAGACCCTGCTCGACAAAGGCGATCATCTCGTTGCGGCGACTGGCGGGTTCGACATTACCAGGCGCTTTGAGCCATTCCAAAACGCGATCCTGATATTTGGACAGGCGGAAAAACCAGCTCTCTTCAACGGTCCATTCGACCGGGGTGCCTTGCGGAGAGAGCTTTTCGCCCCCCTCCCCTTCGACAAGTTCGCTTTCGTCGTAATACGCCTCGTCGCGCACCGAGTACCAACCCTCGTATCGATCGAGGTAGAGATCACCCGCCTCCTCCATGCGCCGCCAGATCGCCTGGCTGGCGCGGTGGTGGTCCTCTTCCACAGTACGGATGAAGCGATCGTGCGACACGTTCAGAGCGGCGCACATCTCCTGAAAGTACCCTGCCATCTCGTCAGCCAAATCGCGCGCCGTACGGCCCTGTTCCTCCGCCTTGCGCGCCATTTTGAGGCCGTGTTCATCGGTGCCGGTCTGGAACCGCACCTTGCGCCCTCGCAAGCGCTGAAAGCGGGCCATAACATCGGCTGCAATCGCTTCGTAGGCGTGGCCAATATGCGGTTTCCCATTCGGGTAACTGATCGCCGTGGTGATGTAGTAAGGGGTCTGCTCAGCGTGCGCCATGGGCAGGTTCGCTAGCGGCGTGAGCCGAGACTAGCAAGGTACCGATTTCGAGGCTTAGCAGACCGGGATCGAAATTGTGCGATGGCGCCTGCGCTGCCAATCTCACCAACTGCGAATAGCCATCGATACAAGCGACGCGCAGTGATGAGTTTTCAGTCGATTTGGCCATCTGGGCCGTCAGCGTCTGCGCAAGCTCGAAAACAGCTTCAAGTCTTTCTCGACTTGCGCGTGGCCCAATCAGTGTTGTCAATTCGGATCGGCCTGCAAAACCCGGATCTCCGGATTTGAGCATTCGCTCCATAATCTGTGCGATCGGTGCCAAGTCCTCGCTCATAAAGCGCACCGCCGAACCGTACGAGCCACTGGCGGCACTTAAGACAGTCTCCCCAGGCGAGACACCCTCGCCTGAGAGAATTTCCGAGAGTTCCGCATTGCTTAGTGTTGCGAAACGCAGAGCACGGCACCGCGAACGAATGGTGGGAAGAAGGCGCGACGGTTTGTGCGTTACAAGGATGAAGAAAGTACCCTTAGGGGGCTCTTCAAGGCTCTTAAGCAGAGCGTTGGCCGCCTCACGGTTCATTTCGTCTGCGGGCTGAATGATAACCACTCGCCGATCGCCCAGGGTCGGCCGAGTTGTCAGACGCTTTTGGATAGCGCGGATTTCGCGCACCCGAATTACTTTTGATAGCTCGTACGGCTTTCCGCTTTCACGCTTTCGTTCTTCTTTGTCGTCCTTGGGACCAAAGGAGACTTCGATAATGTCAGGATGATCGGTAGGCTGAGGAACACCAAACTCTTCGACCAACTCGCGGGCAGCCGATCTGGCAAATTCGGTTTTTCCCAACCCGCTTTTGCCCGCGAGGATCCACGCATGGTGCATCCGAACGCTTTGCATTGCGCTGCGCCACTCGCGCCACGGCGTTTCATGGTTAGGCCAATCGGTCACGCGGACGATGTTCCTAGCCGACTATTGATGGCCTCGAGGATCCGTGCGTGCACCTCTTCCGGCGAGCCATCACCGTCGACCACAGCGAACCCGTCTGGATCCCTATCTGCGAGCGCTCGAAAAGCGGCGGCAACGCTTGCATGATAAACAGCACTGCGGCCACCAATCGCATCGGTTTCACCCCCGTCACGTTGCTGCAGCCGTTTCGCGGTGGCGTACTCATCGACAGTCAAAAGAATGGTCAAATCGGGCCTGAGCGCCGCGCTACCAAACGCGTGTAGCGATGTGATGGCGTCATCGCCCAGTCCCCCGGCCCCTCCTTGATACGCTCGACTGGAATCAACAAAGCGATCGCAAATAACCCACGCTCCTTTTTCAAGCGCGGGCCGAATGCGCTGCGCAACATGATCGGATCGTGCCGCGGCAAATAGCAAAGCTTCGGCGTTAGGCCCCCACGCCGTGTCTGATGGTGGATCGAGCAAGAGCTTGCGGATCGCTTCCGCGCCTGGAGTTCCACCCGGCTCCCGGGTTACATCAACTTCGAGACCAAGGCGCTCTAGCGCCCCTGCCAACATTCGCGCCTGGGTTGACTTCCCAGCGCCTTCGCCGCCCTCAAATGCAATGAAGCGGCCTTTTGAAGTAGCTTCACTCACGGCAGCCAACTAGAAATCGCATTGAAGATACGGTCGAAGAACCCTGCCGGTGCGATAGTCTCTCCGGCGTATAGAGGTACACTGGCCTCCCGGACTCTTGGTCCCAATATGCGCAGCCGTGCTACTTCATCGCCTTGCGCAATTGGCGCGCGGAGCGGTCCATCATATTCGATCTTCATTTCGACACCTTGCCCTGTTCCTTTGGGCAGGTTCAGGCCCGTATCCCGATCGACCACAAGCGGAAGCGATCGTGACGAACCGCCCTGCACACGAGCCTCTCCAACTATATCGCCCCGCGAAAACAACGGCATGTAGCTAAAAGCCGCAAAACCCCATTCGATAAGATCGCGCGCCGCTTGATTGCGTTCATTACTCCTAATAGCGCCGGCGATCACCATCACGAGACGTTTTCCGTCCCGCTTGGCGGTCCCCAAGAACCCAAAACCCGCTTCATTGGTGTATCCTGTTTTGATCCCGTCAGCTCCTTCGACTTTACCGGTGATAGGATCATGGTTGCTCTGGGTTATGTTCTGATATCGGAAATTCGGCCGTCCGATGAACCGCGCACATTTCTGCGGGTGGTCGCGAAATAGGGCTGCGCCAAGTGTGCCCAGATCCTGCGCATTGGTGAAGGTATAGCCTTCGTCGGGCCACCCGTTCGGCGTCAGCCTGGACGGCCTTAATGAACAGCAAGGCCCGAAGCATCGGGATGACGCAGAGCTCATTTGGAACGCC
>JBCBMN010000063.1:0-16802 GCA_039822745.1 Pseudomonadota bacterium
GCAAAATCCTGACAGCGCTGTTATCGCCTCCGCCACCAATGTTCATATCTTGCTCGCTCATCTGTCGTCTCCGTCAAGCGATGGGGCAGGTGGACAAAAAGGGCAAGCCGACCCGACATAGTGATCCCTTGCGGGATCATATGCCGGGTCGGCCCAGGGGATGGCGTGCCGGGAATACAGGGGCGTGTTCGCCCGGCGCGCCTGGAGAGCGGTATCAGGAACCAGCGCCGACGCCCTCGCGCTCTCCGCGACGGCCATGACGGCCCTTGCGGTTGGCCTTGGCAGCCTCGCGTTCGGCTTCGGTAATTGCACCTGAGCCATCGGTGTCGAGCTTGGCGAAGCGGGCTTCGATCATGGCGTCGAATTCTTCGCGGCTGATCGCCTGATCATTATTGGTGTCCGCCCGGCGCAGCATGCGCATTGGGCCTGCGCCGCCGCCACGGCGTCCCATGTGCTGGCCACGGCGATCGCCGCGTGCCTCTGCGCGAAGGGCCTTGCCTGCTTCAAGCTCAGCCTGCGACAAACCGCCGCTGCCATCGGTGTCGAGGCGTTCGAACATCATGGCCTGACGTTCAGCGCGACGCTTGGCCATCTCGGCTTCGCGTTTTTCACGCGCGGCTGTCATTTCGTCAGGGGTGACTTCGCCGTCGCCATTGGCATCGGTTTCAGCAAAGCGGATTTCGGCACGCGCTTCGCGGTCTTCGCGATTGATGCTGCCGTCTTCATTGGCGTCCATCTTGGCAAAGCGCTCTGCGCCGTGCGTCTTTGCTTCGTCCAGCGTGATAATGCCGTCGCCATCGGCGTCAGCGCGTTCCATCGAAGGTCCGCGATGGCCACCGTGGCCACCGTGATGCTGAGCCAATGCGATGCCTGCGCCACTTAGTGCCAACACGCTTGCAGCGGCGATGAGAGTGTATTTTTGCATCCGTCTATCTCCTGTCCTGCTGCCTTTGTGGGGAGAGGGCAGCTTTTGTCAGAGAGCAACGACGGACGCATCGGGCCACATTATCGGGTTGGGCTGTCAGAAGCCTCGCCCAGGGGAAGCGAGGTCAGGGGGTAGTGTCTGGTCAGCCGCCCTTTTGTTTTCGGGCCGGAGCTATGCAGGGGGAGCGTCTCCTGACACGTCCGCCGCAACTCACAAGACCACTTATAGAGCCGCTCTGTCGCACGTTTATGCCGGGTACGGTCAAATTTGTCGCACAGTGTATCTGTTTGGTGGAGCGGTTAATCTGGCGGCAAGCTTCACCGGCTTTGGAGGCGATGGGGGAGCACGCAGGTCAGGCCGCTTAGCCAATCGGTGCGGTCATGCAGAAGACATTGAGTTTGTTGCCATCGGGATCGCGGAAATATCCGGCATAAAAGCCATCATCGCCGCGTGGGCCCGGAGCGCCCTCATCGCTGCCACCATTCGCAAGCGCTGTATCATAGACCGCCTTCACCTGTTCGGGGCTTTCGGCCTGAAGCGCGACCATTGTGCCATTGCCGGCAGTGGCTTCCTTTTCGTCAAAAGGCATGGTCGCCGCGACACCGGGCGCGCCGCCCATCGTGCCCCAGGCGATGAATGTTTCGAATTCCATCATCCGCCCGACGCCAAAATGCTCGGCAATCGCATCGTAAAAGGTTGCCGCACGCACCAGATCATTGGTGCCCAAAGTTACATAGCCGATCATCTGAATGCTCTCCCTAAAACGACTCGGTATATGAGAACATTACAGGAACATTAAAAATGGAGGAAGTCGTTTTGTGAGGTTTTGTTGGCGGTCGTGCTCTCGCCGCGGATTCTTCGTTTTTGAGTTCGCTAGCGCTCACCGATCGCCCGCCCCTCCTCCCCTCCCGGCCACCAATGGTACTCCATAGGATATGGTGGCCGGGAGGGGAGGAGGGGCGGGCGATCGCCGTCGTGCGGTAGCACGATCGCTACAAAGCCATCGTCTCGCGTTCGACCCAGGCACGCTCCTCGCCGTCCAACTGCGGCACCAGCAGCGCGCGCACCTTTTCGTGATAGCGATTGACCCACTCGATTTCGGCCACCGTGAGCAGGCTCTTGTCGATCAGGCGGCGATCAAGTGGCACAAAAGTGAGCGTCTCAAAGCCGAGATACTCGCCCTCCGCACCGTCAATGTCCTGCTTGGTGATGAGGACAAGGTTCTCGATCCGGATCCCGAACGCATCGGGCTTGTAATAGCCCGGCTCGTTGGAGCAGATCATGCCTGCGTGCAGCTCGGTATTCGTTCCCGCCTGTCCGCCAGCAGGCTTGGCGATGCGCTGCGGGCCCTCGTGCACGGCGAGGAAGCTTCCGACGCCATGACCGGTGCCGTGCGCGTAATCGACGCCGGCCTCCCACAGATATTGCCGCGCCAGCACGTCCAATTGTCCGCCGGTCGTTCCTTGCGGGAAAGCGGCGCAGGCAAGCTGGATATGGCCTTTGAGAACACGGGTGTTGCGGTCTTTCATCTCCGCCGTGGGTTCGGCCCCTTCGGGGGTGTCGATCCACACCGTGCGGGTGATGTCGGTTGTACCGGCAGGATATTGGCCACCGGAATCGACCAGATAAATCGAGCCGGGCGGGATCGGGATATTGCTGTCCTCGTCCACTTTGTAGTGTGGAAGCGCGGCGTGTCCGGCAGCGGCCGAGATCGTGTCAAAGCTGGTATCGCGCAGATCGCCCAACTCCCGCCGGAAGCTCTCCAGCTTGGCGGCAGCAGTCAGTTCATCGACCTCGCCAGAAGGAGCGGTGACTTCAAGCCAGCGCAGGAAGCGCGACACGGCCGCGCCGTCGCGCGCCTGCGCATCGCGGTGGCCCTGAACCTCGACAGGGTTCTTGATCGCTTTGGCGAGGATAGTGGGATCGGCCTTGAACGCGACTTTTGCGCCGCCTGCCTTGAGCGCTTGGGCAATGCCTGCCACCCCGAAATTGGGATCAACGCTGATGCGCTTGCCCGCAAACTCGCCGAGCGCCCCTCCAAAGGCCGCGCGGTCCCGGATCGTCACCGCATTGCCCAGATGCTGCGTCAGTTCGGGCGTCACTTTCTCTGGTGCGATAAACAGCTCGGCATGGCCATCGGCATGCGCAATCACATAGGACAAGGCGACCGGCGTATGCGCGACATCGCCGCCGCGAATGTTGAGCAGCCAAGCAATCGAATCGAGCGCCGGGATGACCACTGCATCAAGCTTTTCGCGTGTCAGCCAGTCAGCAATCTGAGAGCGCTTTTCGGCTGAGTTCTGCCCGGCAAGACCCTCTTCATGCACCAGAGCCTGCGCGTCAGAGGGGCTGGGCTGATCGGCCCAGACCGCGTCGATGGGATTGCTGATCGCAGGCACAATCGCAATGCCTTCACCCGCGACCTCCTTCTCCAGCGCGGCGACCCAGCCCATTGTGTGCAGCCAGGGATCATATGCGATCTTTGCGCCCTGTGCGCACACCTCTTTCAGCCACGGTCCCAGAGTGTCAGCGGGGATCGAGCGATAGGTAAACAGGCTTTCATCCACCTGCTCGCGCACTTGCACGGTGTAGCGCCCATCGACGAAGATCGCCGCCTCGCTCAAGGTCACAGCGGCAAAGCCTGCGGAGCCGCCAAAGCCCGTCAGCCATTCAAGGCGCTGCGCATATTCGCCGACATATTCGCTCATATGCTCATCCGAGATCGGGACCACAAAGCCATCCAGCCCGCGGCGTTTCAGCTCCTCGCGAAGGGCGGTGAGACGGGCTTCATGGGTTTGCATCAGCATTTGATTGATCCTTGGGCTGCTTTGAGCGATCCTCGCCATTGCCTCGGCGCAGGAGTGGTGGTTACAAGCCTAGCACATAATTGCTATTGCCCGCGCTTTCTACCCGGGCTCTTTCAGCCAAAGGACCCGCGCTCATGGCCAACCTCTCGAAATTCCGCATTGCCGCGCTTACCTGCGCAGCCAGCCTTGCCCTTGCGCCCGCAACTGCGGCGCTGGCCGATAATCATAAGGATATGAAAAGCGTGAGCGCAGACGAAGCCACTCCTCCCATCGCCAAAAAAGTGCCGCACACCTACACGCATCACGGCATTACGATCGAAGACCCGTATGACTGGCTCTATGACAAGTCCTATCCGACCGTCGATGATGAGGAAGTTCTGGATTATGTGAAGGCGGAGAACGCCTATTTCGAAGCGAACATGAACCCGCTCGAAGCGCAGACCGAGGCTTTGTTCGAAGAGATGAAAGCGCGGATCAAGGAGGACGACAGCTCCGTGCCGCAGCGCCGGGGTGACTATCTCTACTGGTCGGCGATCTCCGAAGGCGAGCAATACACCAAGTATTATCGCAAACCCGTTGACGCGCCTGCTGATGCCGAAGGCGAAGTCATCCTCGATCAGAACAAGTTGGCAGAGGGGCTGGAATATTTCCGGCTCGGTTCGCTGACGATCAGCGAGAATGGCCGCTACATGGCCTATTCGACCGACACCAATGGGTCAGAACGCTACACCGCTGTAATCAAGGACCTCGAAACCGGCGAACTTTTGGGCGACGAGATCACGAACCTGCGTGGTGGGCTTACTTGGGTCGCCAATGACACCGCGCTGGTTTACACCCCCTCGACCGAAGAGTGGCGCTCGCTTGAGATCAAGCTGCACACAATCGGCCAGCCCAACGACACAGACGTGACGCTCTATCTGGAAGAGGACCAAAGCTTCAGCGTGGGTGCAGGTCTGACCGCGCAGGACGATTATCTGATCATTGCCAGCGGCGACAATGAAACCAGCGAAGTGCGCTTTGTCTCTGCCGCTGATCCCACTGGTGAGCAGACCCTCATCAAGCCGCGCGAGAAGGGCGTCGAATACTCGGTCGATATTCGGGAGGGCCAGCTGTTCGTCTGGACCAATGACGATCACATCAATTTCCGCTTGGCCAAGGCCTCGCTGGCTGCGCCGAGCGAGTGGGAAACGGTGATCGCAGGTTCGGATGAGTTTTATCTGACCGGGTTTGACCTGTTCAAAGACTTCTTCGTCACCGAAGGGCGCCTGAATGGTCTCGATCAGGTGCAGATTCGCGATTATGCCGC
Source organism: Pseudomonadota bacterium (assembly GCA_039822745.1). Taxonomy (GTDB): domain Bacteria; phylum Pseudomonadota; class Alphaproteobacteria; order Sphingomonadales; family Sphingomonadaceae; genus Erythrobacter. The sequence goes on from JBCBMN010000063.1 coordinate 5,039, forward strand.
GCCTACTGAAACCAAGCCCATCGCCTTCCCCGAGGCGAGCTACAATGCAGGGCTTTCGAACAATCCCGAATATGATCAGGCCAAGCTGCGACTTGCCTATGAAAGCATGGTCACCCCGGATTCGGTCTATGATTATGATGTCGCCAGCGCTTCGCTCGAACTGCTGAAGCAGCAGGAAATCCCGAGCGGCTATGACAAGAGCCTCTACGTCACCGAACGCCTCGAAGTCGAAGCGCGCGATGGCACGATGGTCCCGGTCAGCGTGGTGATGCGCAAGGATCGCAAGCAATTGCTCGAAGATGCAGGCATTGAAGGCCCCGGCCCGCTGCATCTCTATGCCTATGGTGCCTATGGCTATGCCATCCCGCCCGGCTTCTCGACCACGCGCCTCAGCCTGGTGGATCGTGGCTTTGGCTATGCCATCGCGCATATTCGCGGCGGCGATGATCTGGGCCGCAAATGGTATCTCCAAGGCAAGCTGATGGAGCGCACCAACACCTTCAACGACTTTGTCGATGTGGGGCGTGGCTTGATCGCGAAGGGCTACACAGCTGAAGGGATGGTGACGGCCAGCGGCGGTTCGGCTGGCGGGGAGCTGATGGGCGCGATCGTCAATCAGGACCCGGCGCAATATGGCGCGGTTGTCGCGCATGTGCCGTTTGTCGACGTGCTCAATACGATGCTCAACGAAGACCTGCCACTGACGCCCGGCGAATGGCAGGAATGGGGCAACCCGATCACGAGCAAGGAGGCGTTTTCCTTCATCCTCAGCTACTCACCCTATGATCAGGTCTCCGCGCAGGAATACCCGCCGCTTCTGGTCACCGCCGGCCTTAACGATCCGCGTGTCACGTATTGGGAGCCCGCCAAATGGGTCGCCAAGCTGCGCGACACTAAGACCGATGACAACATCCTGCTGATGAAGACCAATATGGGCGCAGGTCACGGTGGCAAGTCGGGCCGCTGGAACTCGCTCTATGAGACGGCGGAAGAATTCAGCTTCATCCTGTGGCAGATGGGGATGAACGATACGGTTGAGGAGGCGAAGAAGGGCGGCTGACAGCTCCCCTCCGCCTCTCCGGCGTCTCCCGATATGGCTCAACCCTTCACCCGCACCTTCACTGCGTGCCCTGAGCACATTGACGAGCTTGGCCACGTCAACAATGCGGTGTGGGTGCAGTGGATTCAGGATCTCGCCACCGCGCACTGGGATGCTGCTGCACGGCCAGAGGATCACGCGAAGTTCTTCTGGGTCGTGGTGCGGCACGAGATCGATTATCGCGGCAATATTGCCGAGGGTGAGAGTGCGCTGGGCACAACCTTCATCCCCGGCGCGCCCAAGGGTGCAACCTCGGTGCGCGCGGTTGAGTTTACCAATACCGATGGCAAATCGCTTGTGTCAGCGCGGACCACTTGGGCCATGTTGGAACGCGGTTCTCAGCGGTTGGCGCGGGTGCGCGCTGACGTGATTGCTCCGTTTCTGGCCGACGAAGACGCCTAGGCAGCTTGCCCCACTCTGCCGGGAAACATGGTGAGCTTTTCAGACATCATGCGGTTCCGGCCAGAAGCCTTGGCATCATACATCAAGGCATCCGCGCGGGCGTAGAGCTCCTCAAAACTCATGGCGGCTTTGGAGCCGCTCGACACTTCAATCGCGCCGGAGCTGGCGGTGACCGGCCCATCAAGACCCGCGACATCGGCCGCAATACGCAGCGGGATCGCCTGTCGCAGCATTTCCACGCGCTGCAAGGAGCGTTCTCCGCGCAAGAGCACCACAAATTCCTCCCCGCCCAATCGCGCGGCGACAAGATCGGGGCTCTGCTGGCTTTCAAGCGCCTTGGCACAAGCCACCAGAGCAGCATCGCCAATCTGGTGGCCAAAACGATCATTCACCTGTTTGAACCGATCCAGATCGATCAGAGCGAAGGTATCAAAGCCCTTTTTCGACAGACTCCCAAATCGATCCTCCAACCCGCGCCGATTGAGCAGACCCGTGAGCGAATCGCGCTCTGAAAGCGTCTCCAGCATCCGGGCTTCGGTGATGGCCGCGTCGCGTTCGCGCCGGATCGTGAGGAAGCGGGCTGCGATGGCGAGGCTGATCATGATCACTTCCAGCCCGGTCGCCAGATACATCGCCTGGTCGAAATTGGATGGGCCGACATAGACGCCAAGCCCGCGCAGCAAACGCTCGATCGACGCAAGGATGATCGGAGTCCAGGCAAGGGCGATGAAACGCGCGCCTCGACTGCCTCTGCCAACCGCTTCGGCAATGGCAGCGGTGATGATCAGGATGACCGGAATGAAGGCGTAGAAATAGAAGCGGTCGTCAATCGCCTGTGTCGCGTGCAGTTGCAGGGCGAAGAAGCCGGGCACCACAATGGTCCAGTAGCCTGCAATAATCGTAATGCGCCGCATGATCGGCGATTGCTCGCCCTCCAGCAGAAATTCAGCGAGGAACAGAGCAGAAATGCCAACGCCGATAGCCCATAGGAGCGGACCGCCAATCGCGATGGTGGCCAGCGATAGCGTCGCAAAGACAGAGATCAGCCCGCCTGCGAACATCACATAACCCATCATCGCGACTACCATCGCCGCGTGCAGCAGTACGAAGCGCTCCCTCAATACGATGAAGAAGCTGATGTCGAAGAAGAGCGGCAGAACCAGCATCCCCATCACAAAGGCAAGGACCAGCACCTCTATCATCGACCAGTCCGCATCTTCGGAATAGAAGGTCAGCCTAGCATCGGTCAGCAAGGGGATCGAATGGGGCCGTTCAATCCTGACGATCAGTGCGTGGGTTTCGGCCTTGATCTCAGGCAGTTCCAGTTCGAAGACAGGTCCGGCGGGAAATGGCCGCCCATCCGCTTCGGACCATTCCATTTCGCGCAATGTGCCGTCCGCATCCAGTGCGGCGAAAGTGATGCTCTTGTAGCGGGCGATCCGGGTGAAGAAGTAGCGTGGGCGTTCCTCGCCCATCCAGGCGTCCCGGTTGAACAACAGCCAGGCCACAGGCTGATGCGCCACCCAGCCTTCGGATGAGCAATTCCAGTGGCCTCCAGCACTTCCATCGGCCTGTCTTGCGGCCGCCATTTCGGCGATTGTGGTCTCTAGCGATGTGGAAGCATGGCATTGCGGCGCGAAGCTGGGTTCGTCGTGATTGGTGCCATAGGCGTATGCGGGCGAAGCCATCAGGCTCACCCAAAGGGCCGCAAAAGCAAAAACAAGGCAAAGGGGGATTCTGCCGCGCATACCCTGTCTTAGCCGCTGAGCGGTTAGAATTGGCTTAAGTGCGCCAGTCTTGTCGGAAACAAGGCTTTACAAGCAAGAATTTGCATAATTGAGCTGGCGTTAAGCAAGGCCACCGCCAAACGAACTTTTAGTATTTCGCGCGCTCCCAAGCAGCGCAAAAGTAAAAATGTGTGGTCGCGTCGCAAGCTGGCGCGCATCGCGTCATGTGCCTGTCACAGTGGCTGCTTAGCGCGCAAGAGATCACAAGAGGTCGACCCAATGATGTATCGAAGCCCCAAGGGCTCATCCCTTTCCGCCGCACTTCTCCTTTCCGCTGTGAGCGTCGCTCTGGCGGGATGCTCTGGCGATGTCTCGCGCGATTCCATCCGCGCCGTTGGTTCCTCGACGGTCTATCCCTTTGCCAAGCAGATTGCCGAGCGGTACTCTCTGTCGAACCCGGACTACAAATCTCCGCTGATCGAAAGCACGGGCACAGGTGGCGGGATCCAGCTGTTTTGCTCCGGCGTCGGCGCGGACACGCCCGACATGGCCAACGCCTCGCGCCGCATGAAGGTGGGCGAGTTTGATAAGTGCCAGGGCAATGGCGTCACCGATATTATCGAGCTTCAGGTTGGCCTCGATGGCATCGCCTTCGCGTCGGCCAAAGGCGGCATCATGCTCAACCTCTCGCCCAGATCCGTTTACGAAGCGCTCGCCGCGCGTCCTTATGGCAAGGAGCAGACCGCCGAAACGTGGCGCGATGTTGACCCCTCGCTGCCCAATGAGCCGATCCTCGTTTACGGTCCGCCCAGCACATCGGGGACGCGCGATGCGCTCAAGGAACTGGTCCTTGAAGTGGGTTGCGATACCAATCCCGCGATGAAGGCTTTGAAGGAAAGCGACGAGGACGAGCATCAGGCGGTGTGCACCGAGGTCCGCTCTGACGGCGCCTATGTTGATCAGGGCGAACAGGACAATCTCATTGTTCAGAAGATCGAGAGCAATCCGCGATCGGTTGGCGTCTTTGGCTTTTCCTATCTCGATGAGAATGTCGACAAGGTTCAGGGCCTGCCGATGAACGGGGTCGATCCGACCTATGACAACATCGCCAACTTCTCTTATCCCGGTGCTCGTCCGCTCTACGTCTATGTGAAGAAAGCGCATATGCGCGCGATCCCGGGCCTTGATCTGTATCTTCAGGAATGGGTCAAGAACTGGAAGGCTGACGGCCCGCTCGCAAAGATCGGTCTGGTGGCTTCGCCCGCTGACGAGATGGAAGCCAACACCGCCAAAGTGAACGAACTCATCACCATGACGCGCGGCGATCTGACCGGCGAAACAGTGGAAGAGAGCGACATCGCAGAAACCTCGGACACGTAAGTCCGTATTCACCTAAGCATTTGTATTTCGGATATATTTAAGAAAGGGAGCGACCGATGATCACCACCACTACGTCCGCATTCCGCTTCAGTCATGTTTTGCTTGCCGGCGCTGCCTGTATCTCTCTCACCGCATGTGGCGGCGGAGCGAGCGACGCTGTTGAGCCCATCACCATTATCGGCTCTTCGACGGTTTATCCGTTTGCTCAGAAAGTGGCTGAAGACACTGTCGCTGCCAATGAGGGCTTTGCCGCGCCGTCGATCAGCTCGACCGGATCAAGCGAAGGTATCGAAGAATTCTGCAAAGGGCAGGGTCCAAAGACCGCGGATATCGTCAACGCCTCACGCCGGATGACATCGATCGAGTTCAACCAGTGCCAGAACTCCGGTGTTGAAGAGATCATCGAGATCAAGGTGGGCCGCGACGGGATCGTCTTCACCTCGGCCAAGGAGAAAGGCATCGATCTCGCGCTGACCTCCGCTGTGGTGTACAACGCGCTCGCTGCCAATCCCTTCGGCGAACCCCAAGCCAGCACGAACTGGGCTGATGTCGATGACAGCCTGCCCAATGAACCGATCCTTGCTTACGGACCCGCAGGCACGTCAGGCACGCGCGATGCTCTGCTCGAAGTCATTATGATGCCGGCCTGCACCGCGAACAGCGCGATGGCCGCGCTCAAAGAGAGCGATCCGATGACGTTTGAGCGCAACTGCCACGCGCTTCGCAGCGACGCCGCTTACATCGAGCAAGGCGAGCAGGATGACCTGATCGTTGGCAAGGTCGCCAACAATCCGCGCGCTGTCGGCATCTTTGGTTATTCCTATCTCGAAGAAAATCCTGACACGATCAAAGGCCTGACGCTCGATGGTGTTACGCCGACGGCTGAAACGATTGCCGATGGCTCCTATCCCGGCTCGCGTCCGCTCTACATCTATGTGAAGAAAGCCCATATCGGTGTGACGCCGGGCATTGAGGAATATCTTGCACAGTGGTCGAAAAGCTGGAGCGCTGATGGACCGCTGGCGGCAATCGGCCTTGTGCCCGCAACGGCAGAAATTCAGGCCAAGAGCGCGGACGCAATCAAAAACAAGACTGCGCTGACTTTCGCAGACTTCGAATAATCGGCCCAGTGGCCGAAGGAGGAGGCGAGCGCATCAGCCCTTCACTCCGCTGACACGACACGCCAAAGAGAGGGGCCGGATACTCCAGCGAGTATCCGGCCCCTTTGCTTTTCTATCAGGTTTTAACCGATCAGAGCTTCGACATGAACTCGATGCCGTAGATCTGCGGCTCGCCTCCGATGAAGGTCGGCGTGCCGAACACGGCGCCTGTGTTGCCCGCATCGATGAGATATTCCTCGTCGAGCAGGTTGCGCGCGAAGACACTTACGCTGAACCGCCCATCGCGGAAACGCACGCCGGTGCGCAGATTGACCAGAGCATAGCCGTCTTCGCTGAGCGTGGGGTTATCCGGATCGTTGGGCTGTTCGAAGAAGACGCGGCTCTGATAAGTCACGCTGGGGGTCAGGAAGAACTCGGCCGAACCCGACTCGTTCAGCGCAAAGCTGGCATCGAAGCCGCCGCTTGCCGAATGCTCCGGCGTCAGACGGAATTGCGAACCGACAAACTGTTCGGAATTCGGCTGGTCAGACGGCGCATCGATCGTGGCGTCGATATAGGCATAATTGGCAAACAGGCGGATGTTGCGCGTCGGCGTCCAGGCCGCCTCAGCCTCGATCCCGAAATTGCTTGCCTCGCCTGCATTGACGGGAACGATCTGAGCATTGCCGTCGATGAAGCTGGTCTGGAAGTTGGTGTAGTCCTGATAGAAGGCGCCCACTGTTCCGGCAAAACGACCGATATTGGCTTTGATCCCGCCTTCATAGTTCCAGACCTCTTCCGCATCGATCAGCGTCGCGCCGTCCTGGTCAAGATCGACGACCGGTGAGCGGCGACCCTTCGAGACGGTGGCGTAGAGATTGACCTCATCGGTTGCGCGGAACAGCGCGTTGAAGCGCGGCAACCACGCATCAAAGCTGTCTTCGGCTTCCAGAGTTTCGCCATTGGTGCCCGGTACGAACAGCAGCGGGAAACCGGCAAGCGCGCTGAGCGGTTGTTCGGAGAAGAACGTGCTCTTGCGATCTTCGGTGATGTAGCGCAGGCCTGCGGTCAGCTCGAAGCGGTCCAGCACCACGGTCGCATCCGCAAAGACCGAGAAGGACGAATTGTCGCCGCCATTGATGAAGACGCTCTCATAAGGAACGACATCGGCAGCGCCCCCGGTCAGAATGGCAGACGCCTGCGGTGCCGCGATCAGCGCATTGGCGCCGCTGCACACCTCGTTTGCAGGGACGCCGACAACACCGCCAACCAGCCCAGCCGTGCCGGCATCGATACAGGCGAGATAGGTGCCTTCATCGGTTGAGAAGGGAACGCCTTGCGTGCCGCTTTCCTCGAAATAGTTGACGCCGACAAAGCCGCGGAAAACGTCGCTATCATAGGACAGGCGGGTTTCGTGGCTGAATTGGTCGCCCAGAGCCTCTTCGGCAAATTCGAGGAAGAACAGCGCGCTACCATCGGCATCGAACACTTCGACACTGTCAAACTCACGATAGCCGGTGATCGAAGTGAGCGTCCAATTGTCGCCGAAATTGTACTCGATTGTGCCTGAGATATCGAAGACCGAACGCTCCAGACCCAGCTCATCAAGGCCGAGCACGCTCTCGCTGAACGGCGATCCGCCCAGTTCAGAGGGAGTGAAGGGGCTGTTGTCACCGCCCGTTGCCGGGATCGTGCCAGAAACAAACGCGGTGCCCGGATTGTTCTGCTCTTCATAGGTCGCGACCAGATCAAAGGTCAGGTCCGGGGTCGGAGTGAAGCGCACGCTGCCGCGCACGCCGAACTGATCGACGCCGTTTAGATCGTCCTGATCAATGCCGACAATGCCTTCCGATGCGGTGCCGGGCTCGCCGGCGATGTTCTCGACATAACCGTCGCGGCGCTTAGCCGTCCACGCGACGCGGCCAGCGATCTTGTCATTGCCCAGATTGAGCATGCCGTCGGATTCGAACCAGCCCAGATTGCCGATTGAGATTGAGAATGCGCGGTCAAAGCCTTCAGTCGGCTTGGCGGTGACAGCAGAGATGGCACCGATGGTGGATGCGGTGCCGAACAGGGTGGCCTGCGGTCCCTTGACGACTTCGATCCGCTCCATGTCGAACAGATCAAAGTATGAGCCGCGCGAGCGCGATACGTCGATGCCGTTGTAATAGATGGTAACACGCGGCGCGATCTGCGCGCTGCCCGAATCCGAGGTGATGCCGCGGATCACGAAGCCGGGATTGTTAGGGCTCTGTTCCTGAACGATCAGGCCAGGGATGTAAGCGGCGACTTCGTCAAATTCGTCAATCCCTATGGCTTGCAGGTTTTCACCAGAAAGCGCGCTGATAGTGACGGGAACATCGCTCAGCAGTTCTTCGCGCTTTTGCGCGGTGACGACGATGGTGGGGCCGAAATCATCTTTCTCGGCAGCTTGTGTCTCACCGGCTTGGGCAAAGGCGACCTGCGGTGCAGCGGCGAGCACGGCGGCAACAGCCAGCGCAGACGTCGCGCGTGCGGCGATAAGGGGACGATACATAAGTAGGGATCCTCATTGGTGGAGAGAGGGGTTCCCCGTGACAGGCCAGCGTGACGATGCTGCGACTGCGAAAAGACTGGAACGCGACGTTCCGTTTACACTTATGGGACGTTGCCTGCGTGCATCACTGGGGCGCGCTCAGTGTTGATGTGTCTTCCGCGTGGGGAGCCTTAGATCGGATTGCCGTCGCGATCGCGGAAGATCTCGCGACGGCCGACATGGTTGGCAGGACCCACAAGCCCTTCGCTCTCCATCCGCTCAATCCATTTGGCTGCCGTGTTGTAGCCCACGCCCATCTGCCGCTGAAGCCATGAGCCCGACGCCTTCTGGTTCTCGATCACGATCTGGCAGGCCTGACGATATTTGCGTTCTTCGGGATTGTCGCTGGCGGTCAGATCATCCTCGAACGTGAGGCCGCCATCTTCGGGTTCTTCGGTGACCGCGTCGACATATTCCGGTTCGCCCTGTGCGCGCCAGAAGTCCGCGACAGTTTCTACCTCTTCGTCTGAAACGAAAGGACCATGCACACGCACCATCGCGCCGGTATTGGGCTTGTAGAGCATGTCACCTTTGCCCAGCAGCTGTTCGGCCCCTTGCTCGCCCAGAATGGTGCGGCTGTCGATGCGGCTCGTCACCTTGAAACTGATGCGGGTGGGCAGGTTGGCCTTGATCACGCCGGTAATGACATCAACCGATGGACGCTGCGTCGCCATGATCAGGTGAATGCCCGCCGCGCGTGACTTCTGACTGAGGCGCTGGATCAGAACCTCGATCTCCTTACCCACCGTCACCATTAAATCGGCTAGCTCATCCACGATCAGCACGATCAGCGGCAGCGGTTCGTAATCGAGCTGTTCTTCTTCATAGAGCTGCTCGCCTGTTTCCGGATCAAAGCCGGTCTGCACCCGGCGCCCCAGGGGTTTGCCCTTCGCGGCCGCCGCGCGAATTTTCTCGTTGAACGAGTTGATGTTGCGCGAGTTGACAGAGGACATCATGCGATACCGCTTCTCCATCTCCTCAACCGCCCATTTGAGCGCGCGCACCGATTTGTGCGGCTCGGTCACCACGGGGCTGAGCAGGTGGGGAATGTCGTCATAGCTTTTCAGCTCCAGCACCTTGGGGTCGATCAGGATCAGGCGGCATTCGGACGGTGAAGGTATAGAGCAGGCTTAACAGAATACAGTTCAGCCCCACCGACTTGCCCGAACCCGTTGTCCCGGCGACAAGTAGATGCGGCATGGCGGCAAGGTCGGCGATGATCGGTTCACCGGCAATGTCCTTGCCCAGAATGATCGGCAGGTTGCCGCGATGTTCGGCAAAGTCGGCGCTGGCGGCGAGCTCTTTCAGCATCACGATCTGGCGGTCCGCATTGGGCAATTCGATGCCGATCACGGTCTTGCCCGGAATGGTCGAAACACGTGCGCTGATCGCGCTCATGTTACGGGCGATGTCTTCGGCCAGACCCACAACCCGGCTGGCCTTGATGCCCGGAGCAGGCTCCAGCTCATACATGGTCACCACCGGGCCAGTTCGCACCGCGGTGATCTCGCCCTTGACGTTGAAATCGTCGAGCACGTTTTCGAGCAGCCGCGCATTGCGTTCGAGCGCCATCTTGTCGAGCACCGGACCGGCATCCTCAGGCGGTTCCTCAAGCAGATCGAGGCTCGGCAGGTTGAAGGTGGCGAACATGTCGGTCTGGTTTGACTTGGCTGCACGGGCCTTGCGCGGCGGAGCGCTTGGATCGGTGATTTCGGGCGAGCGACGCGGTGACTTCTCGTCAACCGGCGCGCGTGTGACATCGTCCTGCACCTGCGATTTCTTGCGCTTTGTTTCCTTCGGCTCAGGTGCAGGGAGCAGTTCGCGTTTGGTTCCAAATCCGGGCAGGCGACGCACGATCGGGCCAACCCAGCCAATAGCCGCTCCGCGTTGCATAAATTCAGGCAGGGTCACGAATGCCCGCCAGTCGATTGCGAAGACGCGCGTCAACAGCGCAACGCCGCCGGCCAGACACAGCAGGGCGGCTGCCAAAATAACCCAGCCCGCTGCATCACCCGCCACACGCTGCGCAATCGCTTCAATCGCGTCGGAGCCCAGCAATCCGGCAAGTCCGCCAAGCTCGGCGGGCAAGGTGCCACCCGGCGAAGGCAGCGCCAGCCCAAGCACGCTGGACAGCAAAGTCATCGCCACCAGCAGCATCGCCAGCGGACCCCACCAACGCGTGTTCTCAGGCGCGGCATCCACATCGCCATCCTGCTCGACATCGCGCCACAGCTTGCGTGCAGAGATATAGAGCAGCGGCAGCAGCAACACGCCCGGCAGGCCGAAGAAAAACAGCACGCGGTTCGCAGCCCATGCCCCGGCGAGACCCATCCAATTGCCGATCTGCTCTCCCGAAGCGCTAGTCGAAGGGCTGGGATCGGTCTGGGTGTAGCTGAGCAGAGACGCCGCGAGGAAGAACAAGGTGAGCAGCAGCATGCCTGCACCCGCCATCTGGAAAGTGCGGCGGATCGAGCGACGCAGGCCCGCGCGCCAATCGGCGGTGGGTTTGCTGGTGGTGACGGCTCGGCTTGCCATGGGCTGCTCCTCTAATAAGAACACATCATGAATCCTCCAGAGAGTCTGGTCAAGCGATGTGCGGCCAATCGATGTCTAACTCAGCCCGTCAATTGCGGACCATCGGACCCACCCAAGACGCCGAGCTTTCGCCGCGCTCATCCCGCCAAGCGCAATCACCGGCATTCTGGAGCGCTGGGCAAGCAGGCGGAACCGCACTGGGCCCAGCACTGTTCCGCCGGGATGCGAGCGGGTGGGAAAGACGGGAGAGAGTAGAATGGCATCCGCGCCTTTGCGCTTGGCTGCTGCGATCTCTTGCAGGTTGTGCGCCGTGGCCAATTGCAACAACCCAGCACGCCGGGGCCATAGAGCCAGCGGTGCGCCATAGACACCATCTGCCCCCCAATCGCTCGCGGTCAAAGCGCTATCGGCAAGGATCACCATATGACCGCGCGCATTGGCGATGCGCCGCAAGGCGTGGAAACGGTGATAGCGATCAGGGTCAGGCAGGTGATAGTGGCGATATATAAACCCGCTGCCGCGCGGCAATCGCCTGAGCGCGCGTTCGAGCGTTGCGTCATTGCGCTCATCGGAAAGCAGCCAAAGGCCCGGAAGGGTTTCTTGGAGAGTCTGGTTTTGCCGCACAGCCACGCTATAGCGCGCCAATCATGGAAAGTGCAGCCAGCCGTCTCGCCGAAGTCGAAGAGAATATTGCCCGCATGCTCAAGCCTGCCCGGCGCGAACGCGACGAGGTGACGCTGATCGCGGTCAGCAAGACCCATGCGGCTGACAAGATCACGCCGCTGCTTGACATCGGCCACCGCGTCTTTGGCGAAAACCGGGTGCAGGAAGCGCAAGGCAAATGGCCCGCACTGCTTGAGGCCTATCCTGAAACTCAACTCCATTTGATCGGCCAGCTGCAATCGAACAAAGCCGAAGAAGCGGTCGCGCTGTTTGATGTGATCCA
>JBCBMN010000064.1:0-16644 GCA_039822745.1 Pseudomonadota bacterium
GCTCGGGATGGCCATCCTCGCCGAGGCGATTGGTGTGCGCTTCAGGGGTGCAGACTGCGAAATGGATGCCCTGAGGCAAGGCACCAGACTGCGCCATGGTCATATCAAAGGTGGAAAGCCAGCGGATCGCCTGCGATTCGCTGAGAATATCCTGCGCGCGTGTTTCGCGACCAATCCAGGCGTCGTACTCGCTCATTTACGCCGCACGCTCAAACACCGCGGCCATGCCCTGACCGCCGCCGACACACATGGTCTCAAGGCCATAGCGTGCGCCGCGCCGCTCCATCTCATAGGCCATGTCGGCAAGGATGCGGATGCCGGTCGCCCCGATGGGGTGACCCAGCGAAATGCCCGAGCCATTGACGTTGAGGATGTCCATGCGGCCGTCATCCGCGCTCCAGCCCCAGCCTTTCAATACGGCCAGCACTTGCGGCGCGAAGGCTTCGTTGAGTTCGATAAGGTCGATGTCGTCCCAGCCATATCCGCGCCGTTCGAACAGCCGCTCAACCGCGGGGACCGGGCCAATGCCCATGCGCGAAGGATCGCAGCCCGCCGCTGACCATCCGCCGAACCACAGCATGGGTTCAAGGCCCAGCTCTTCAATCTTGTCTTCGGCCACGACCAGACAGGCAGCCGCCGCATCGTTCTGCTGGCTTGCATTGCCTGCGGTGACGATGGCCTCGGGGTCGCGCTTGCCGTCGATGGCGCGCAGTTTGCCGAGCGATTCTATTGTCGCGTCTGTGCGATAGCCTTCATCCTTGGCGAAGGTGATCGGGTCGCCGCGCCGCTGAGCCACATCAACCGTGACAAGCTGCGAGTCGAACTTGCCTTCTTCCCACGCCTTGGTGGCGTTCTGGTGCGAGCGGACCGCATAAGCGTCAGCCTCTTCGCGCGTGATGTTGTAGTCTTTCGCGAGATTGTCTGCAGTTTCGATCATGCCGGTGATGACGCCGAAACGCTCAATCGGCTGGCTCATCAGGCGACCGCGCGACAAGCGATCATAGAGCGTAATATCGCCCATCCGCGCACCGCCGCGCCCTTGCAGAGTGTAGTGCTCGACATTCGACATGCTTTCGCACCCGCCGGCAACGACCACATCGGCCATGCCGGTCTCCACCATCATCGCCGCGTTCGCGACCGCCAGCAGGCCAGAACCGCAGCGCCGATCCAGCTGATAGCCGGGCACTTCGATGGGCAGGTCGGCGGCGAGCCAGCTCCAGCGGCCAATCGCCGGCGCCTCTGCATTGCCATAGCCCTGACTGAAGACGACATCGTCGACACGGCAAGGGTCAATCCCGGAACGCTCGATCAGCGCTTTGAGGATCACCGCGCCCAGTTCGCCAGCGTTGAAGCTCGACAGCCCGCCGAGAAACTTGCCGACAGGGGTGCGGACGGGGGTGCAGATAGCGGCGCGTCTTGTCATGGTGGGCCTTTCTTATCGGTGAGAATAGTCGGCGTCTTTGTCGGACAGGGCGACAGTGCCCGCATCGATCAGCTTGGCGATAGCGCCTGAGGACAGCCCCAGCTTTTCTGCCAGCACCTCTTCGGAGTGTTGGCCAAGGAACGGAGCTGGCAGCGGATCGCCAGCCTCATGCGCGGGCAGGTTCGCAAAGCTGCGCGTGGCGGGATAGTCAAAGCCCGAGGGGTTGGCGGGCGAGGTGCCAAACAGCGGATTGTCGTTCACCAGCACCGGATCAAGCGAAGCCTCGTGATGCGAGCGATACTTCTCAAACGTACAGCCATTCGCGGCCATGCGCTCTGCCAGATAGGCATAATCGTGCTGCGTGGCGGCGGCGGCAAAAACGTCAAACAGGCGATAGCGGTGTTCGAAGCGCGGGCGGTCCCCGGCGTTGAAGTCCACGCCAAGTTCGGCTTCCAGCGCCGCGATGGGCTCTGCCACATCAAAGGCTGCGACAAGGCCGTGCCATTGCTTCGGCGTGAGCGCTGCGATCATGAAACGCGTGCCGTCCTTTGCCTGAAAGTCGCGCCCGAACGCGCCCCATATCGCATTGCCCAACCGCTCGCGATTGCTCCCGCGATAGAGCATTTCTGCCATGGTGCCCGAGTTCGCCATGGTCCCGATCGCCACATCGCCCAGCGGGACGCGCAGCTCCGCGCCCTGACCCGTAGCATCGCGGTGGCGCAAGGCGGTCATCAGTGAGAAGGCACTGTATGCGCCAGTGATGAAGTCCCATGCCGGGAGCGGCGGGCTGACCGGGGGAGCATCGTTCGCATCCCAATCTTCCGGCCCCGTCATCAACGGATAGCCTGATGCGGCATTGACGGTGAAATCCATCGCCTGACGCCCGTCATGCCAGCCCATGATGCGCACGCTGATCATGTCCTCGCGCTTGGCTGCCATGGCAGCGTGGCTCATGAAGCTTTGCTCAGGCAGGTTGGTAATGCACTGGCCGGTCTTCGCGGCCAGCTCGACACACAATTCGCGGCCCTCGCCTGAGCGCAGATCGAGCGCGACCGATTTCTTGGCGCGGTTGAGGTTCTCCCAGGATAGCGAGCGGCCTTCCTTGGTGAGCATGAAGCGGTCGTAATCAAGCCCGCCTGCCTTGTGATCGACGCGGATCACCTCAGCGCCCATCTGCGCGCAGTAAAGGCCAGCCGTGGGCGAGGCAACAAAGCTGGAGACCTCGATGATGCTGAGGTCGCTGAGAAGATTGTACATCTTGGAGTCCTTGAAACCGATCCGGGTGAGTGTCCTCAAGCAGCTAAGCGTTAGGACCGAAACGACGCGTGGAGGGCGCAGGTGGCCTGTGCCACGGACCAGCCGGATGGCTGATCGACACCCATCAAGAGTTGTTCGCTTCCCATTCGCGCAGCATGTGCTTGGCGATCTGGAGTTGCAGGATCTGCGTCGTGCCTTCGTAAATGCGGTAAATGCGCGCATCGCGGAAATAGCGTTCGGCTTCGTATTCGGCGAGGTAACCCGCGCCGCCATAAATCTGCACCACACGGTCGACGACGCGCCCGCACATTTCGCTGGCGAAGACCTTGAAACCGGCCGCCTTGGTGATGACGTTTTCGCCCCGATCAGCGCGCGCGGTGACATCACGCATCATGCATTCGGCGGCGTAAATCTCGGTCTCGCTGTCCGCCAGCATTGCCTGGATCAGCTGGAAGCGCGAGATCGGTTCGCCAAACGCCTTGCGTTCCTGCGCGTAGCGGAGCGCCGAGTTGAGCGCGCGGCGCGCATATCCAGTTGCGGTCGCCCCCACTGAGATACGGCCATTATCAAGGCTCTGCATCGCGAAACGGAAGCCTTTGCCTGTCTCCCCGCCCAGCAGAGCATCACCCGGCACTTTCACATCGTCGAGCATTACATCGGAGATATGGCTGCCTTCCTGACCCATCTTCTTGTCCGGAGTACCGGTCGACACGCCCGGCGTATCCATGGGCACGAGGAAGGCGCTGACATGCGCGTTTTTGGGCAGGGCCTCTTTCTCGGTGCGCGCCATGATAAGCGCGACATCGGCGTGCGGAGCGTTGGTGATATAGCGCTTGGTGCCGTTGATTATCCAGCCATTGCCCTCAGGGTCAGGCTTGGCAAAGGTTTGCATTGCTGCACTGTCACTGCCCGAGCCCGGCTCGGTCAGGCCAAAGCAGGCGATCTTGCCTTCGACCAGCTTGGGGAACCACTCCTGCCGCTGCGCCTCGGTGCCGCCATTCTTCAACGCGCTCGCGAACATCCCGATATTGATCGAAAAGATCGAGCGGAAGGCCGGCGCGGCATAGGCCATGATGTTCACGATCCGCGCATATTGCACCATGTTGAGGCCCGCACCGCCATATTCCTCGGGTACGCTGAGACCGAACAGGCCCATGTCGCGCATCTCATTGACGATGTCCTCTGGAATGCGGTCGTTGGCGATCACCTCGCTTTCAGCCGGGATCAGGCGTTCGCGGACATATTTTTCGAGCTGTTCGGCAAACTGCTCAAAAATGTCCTCATCCATGCCAGTGTTGAAGGCTGATGCGTTAGTGATCGGGGCGTTCATGTCGAGGGTCCTGTTGCGGGATCAGTCAGTGGTGGTCTCAGTGGGTCGCTATCGCGCTGGAGCTTCTGGCTCAGCGGGTGGATCGACTTCGGGAAGAGCGCCTTCGGGCAGGCGCTTTTCGTCAAGCATCTTCGCGGCTTCATCGAGCGCGGCGGCCTCGCCATCGCTCACGGCGCCAGGGCCGGCATCCGCGCCGCCACCATCACACGCGCCAAGGCCAAGAGCCAAAAGCGAGGCAATCAGGAAGCGACGCGGTGCCATAGCTGTTAGTCCACAATCTCTTCAGCGGCATCGACAGCATCGCCGATCTGATCGAGCGCGGAATTGGCGGCGTCCGCAGCGGCCTCTGCTTCAGCAGCAGCAGCTTCGGCTTCAGCGGCGAGGCTGGCCGCGCTGTTGGCGGCGGCGGTCGCTGTCTCTTCGGATACAGCAGGCGGGCCTTCGACTTCTTCAAGCGCTTCGTCTGAAACCGGCTCTTCGGTCACAGCTTCAAGCGCATCATCAGCGGGCACTTCAACCGTGTCAGGGCGCGCCTCGGTCGACGCGGGTTCAGCACTGCCGCAGGCTGCAAGAGCGGCAGACAGGGCACCAAGGGCCAAAAGCGAAATGGATTTCTTCACGTTTTCCTCCTCCGGAAATGCGCCTTTAATGGCATGCATTATCTTTGACCAGCATTTTGCGGCCAGCCTGAGGGGTCTAACCCCAAGGACTATCTTAAGCCAAGCGCCAATTGCTGAGCCGAAACGGTACAGGCGAGAATGGCCGCTTGGCAGCGCGGGGGCGAACGATATGCCTGCGATCCATGACCGATGCGCTCCGCCTCCCGCCCCCCGGTTCCTCGAAGCCGTCGCTTCTAGCGCGCTTGCTCGGAAAGCCGGGGCTTCTCGCCGCCATGGCCCTCTCGATCCTGCCTGCAAGCGGAGCCATTGCACAAAGCAATGCGGGCGCTTCCAGCAAGCCTTTCACCATTGTCGAGACGGGCAAGACCTATTCCTCGCTCCAACAGGCAGTGAAGGCTATCGGAGCGCAGCGCGGAACGATCCGGATTGCGCCGGGCACCTATCGCGAATGCTCGGTGCAGGAACAGGGCGTCATCACCTATATCGCTGAAAAAGCGGGCAGCGTGACTTTCGAGGGGCGTTCGTGCGAGGGCAAAGCCGGATTCGTGCTGCGCGGCATTGGTGCAGAGATCCGCGGGCTGACCTTCCGCAATTATGCAGTGCGCGATGGCAATGGTGCAGGCATCCGGCTGGAGCGAGGGCAATTGAACGTCGCCTTTACGAGCTTTCTCGATAGTCAGCAGGGTATCCTGTCAGCCAATGATCCGAACTCGAAGATCTACATCATCCGCTCAACCTTTAGCGGGCTAGGCACGTGCGAGAACTCATCGGGGTGCGCGCATTCGCTCTATATCGGCAATTTCGGAGAGCTGACGGTGCGCGAAAGCCGGTTCGAGCGCGGGCGCGGTGGGCACTACATCAAGTCACGCAGCGGCCGCGTCGTGATTGAGGACAATTCCTTCGACGATGCGGGCGGGCAAGGCACCAATTACATGATCGATCTGCCAGCAGGCAGCAAAGGCGTGATCGCGGACAATTGGTTTGTTCAGGGCAAGGACAAGGAGAATTACTCCGCCTTTATCGCGCTGGGTGCGGAATCGAGCCTGCACAATTCCGATGGGCTGGTGGTCCGCAACAATGAAGCGCGTTTCGTCCCCGGCGTGCGTCGGCAAAGCGCCTTCCTCGCCGACTGGACCGGCGCGCGGGTGCAAATGGCAGACAATCGGCTTGCCGAAGGGCTGACGCGATACGAGCGGCGTTAGCTCGCCGGCTCTTAAATCGACTTGGTTGGGATCGACGCTTCGTGGTATGCCACCAAGTATGCGGTGCTTCTTTCTTTTTGGGATTGGCGTCCTTCTGGCCTTTTCAGGGTTTGGGCTTGATCAGGTTCGGGCTGACAGCTGGGCGCCCCCTACGACCAAGACTTATGTGTCCCAGTCCGGTGAGTATCGTTTCACCGTTGAACCTGCGCCGATAGAAAGTTCGCTGACTTATTTCCGCGAAGAGATCACGGCACGCGAAGAGGGAGTCTCGGTTGAACGGCCCGCCCCTTTGGGCTTTTTAGAGAAGCTTGAAGACAACGGTGACTGGACCCCTGTTTGGGCGGCGCCGCTTGTCAACACAGTTGCACCGGTGAGTGCTCTGGTCGCAGATGACGGGGCTTATGTCGTGACCTTTGACAACTGGCATTCGGTTGGACGCGGGGAGAACGTGATCGTCGTTTACGAAGCGAGCGGCGCAATGGTTCGCAGCGTCGCGCTAACTGATGTGCTGGGTGAGGCCTACCTTTCGGCTCTCCCTATGTCGGTGAGTTCCACGAGCTGGAATCGCGGCAAGCGCCTCTTACCGGACGGAGCGACACTGGAAATCGATTTACTGGTGCCAGAGCCAGATACCCGCGAGCGCAAGAGTGAGACTGTGCCGCTGCGCATTGTCTTGGCCGATGGTTCAGCTGAACCGATGACAGGCACACAATGGGATAAGGCGCGCGCGCGGGCACTTGAGGTAAAGGCATTGCGCGAGGAAGCCGAACGCAAGCGTCAAGCGTTTTTTCGCGATCCATTAGTAGGGCCCTCAACCTGTCATGGACCTGGCTGGCATGATTACATCAGTGAAGCGTTTCTTCGCCTTACGCCCGGCAATCCCTTTGGGGAATTCGCTGCAACCACAGTGCTGTTTGCGCGCGATCATGAGCGGTTCGATGAATCGGTCGGTTGGTTGCGCGAAGACCTAGACGATGCTTGGGGGGAGCCGCGCAATGTTGCATTCGCCTCGCCATGTGATCCTGAGGGTATGGTGGAGGCGGTGGCTTCGATCACAAAAGATACAGCTTTAGGCGCTTGGCCCGACTCGACAATATATGTAGTTGGCCCTGAAGAGACATATCAAAAGATTGAAGCACTATTGCTGCCAACCGGGGCAAAGCCGATCTGGGTTGATCCCACTCGTCCGATACCGCAGAGACCCGAACGTATTGTGGGCACACCAGAATACGAATCGGCTTTGCGAGCCTATAACAAGGCCTTTATGGACGACTTGGACGCCATGTAATCTGACTCATCCAAAAGCTGCCGAGTAAGCCACCTCGCCGCTGGGCAATTCACCATGCAGCAGCAAGCATTGAAAATACTCCGGCGGGGGTCCGGGATAGCGCAATTGCGGCTCATGCCTGAAGCCGAAGCGCGGATAGTATTCGGTGCTGCCCAGCAGCGCGATGCCCTTGGCGCCCCGATCGCGCATCTCGGCAATGCCGCCCTCGATCAGCTTTCCGCCAATTCCTGAACGCTGAAGCCTGGGCTCAACCGAGACCGGCCCCAGACCATACCAGTCTTGCGCGCCATCGCTGATTGTCAGCGGAGAGAAGGCGATATGGCCGACAATGCGCGCTCTCTCCAATGCGACCAGTGAAAGTGTCAGGTCGCCATCCGCGCGCAGTCGGTCGACGATATAGGGCTCGGTCCCGTCGGAGAACTCCATGCCCTGAAAGGCGCGCTGCGTGAGGGCGAAGATCGCCTCTTCATCGCCCGAGGCCTCGCTGCGGATCTCGATAATAGTTCCCAAGCCGCTCATTCTGGCTCGCTCACAGCAGCAGGTGCCCCGATTTATCGCGCTTGGTTGCGAGATATCTGGCGTTGTGAGGGTTGTCGGGCAATTGGTGCTGGACGCGCTCGGTCACTGTGATGCCCGTCGCCTCAAGGCTTTTGACCTTGGCTGGGTTGTTAGTGAGCAGCCGGATCGAAGTCGCTCCGATCAGCTCCAGCATTCGCGCTGCCACCGGAAAATCGCGCGCTTCGTCAGGCAGGCCAAGGCGGTTGTTCGCTTCGACCGTGTCAAAGCCCTGATCCTGCAAACGGTAGGCGCGCAGCTTATTGATGAGGCCGATCCCGCGCCCTTCCTGCCGCATATAGAGGAGGATGCCCCAGCCTCCCTCGCGCGCATGATCTGCCATGGCTTCTAGTCCGGCATCAAGCTGCGGCCCGCAATCGCATTTGAGGCTGCCCAGCACGTCGCCGGTGAGGCATTCGGAGTGCAGGCGCACCAGCGGCTGTTTATCGCCGCTTTGCTGGCCGATGATCAGCGCGACATGCTCGCGCGTGTCAGCGGTGGAGCGGAAGGCGATGATCTCGGCATTCTCGCTCGCGCTGACAGGCAGCCGCGCGCGGGTCACGATGTCGAGCCTGCCGGTGTCTGTGTACGCGGCGAGATCGCTGGCGAGCAGGGGGTGTGGCTCTCCCCCTTCGACAGGATCGACCATGAAGGCGGGCAGGATGCCGGCAATGCGCGCATATTCCATCGCCGCAACCGCTTCGTCAGCCCAGCCTATGGCTTCTGCCTTGAACGGGCCTTTGAACGGGTTGCCCAGATCAAGCGCGGGATCGGCAATCGGCCGCGCTTCGTCGAGGCTGATCGCTTCGCCGCTGCGGATCAGGATCGGTGTGTGCGGCCGATCATTGCGCGCGGCCTCGCGCTGATTTGTGAGTTTGAGCGTCGCTGCGCGCGCAGTCGAGATCAACAAAAAGCCCGCCTTGGCCTCACGCGCAATCGCGGTCTCCACCGGGAGCAGCACCGGACCGCCCGCAAAATCGAGCGCCCAGCCATGCCGCAGCGCGTCCACCGCCTGCGCTGCGCGGCGCTCGGGGGAAGGAGGCGCGAAATCGCTCAGAGTTCAAACTCCGTCACCAGCGGGATATGGTCCGAGGGCTTTTCCCAGCTGCGCGCGTCTTCCAGAATACGGTGCGCGCGGGCCTGTTTGGCAAGGCTGGGCGAGGCCCACATATGATCAAGCCGCCGTCCACGATCATTCTTGCGCCAATCGGGGGAGCGATAGGACCACCAACTAAAATAGCGCTCCGGCTCCGCGATGAATTGCCGCCCCAGATCGACCCAGTCATGCGCCTGTTGAAAGCGCGCCAGCGTGTCGACTTCAATCGGCGTGTGGCTAACGACCTTGATCAATTGCTTGTGGCTCCACACATCGCTTTCGAGCGGGGCGATGTTGAAGTCCCCCACGATCAATGTCGGTCGATCAAGGTCTTGTGCCCAATCCGTCATCCGCGCGAGGAAATCGAGCTTCTGGCCGAATTTCACATTCTGGTCGCGATCAGGAATGTCTCCGCCTGCGGGCACATAGACATTGTCGATTACGACATCCTTGCCCACCAGTTCGACGCCCACATGGCGCGCTTCGCCATTGGCTTGCCAGTCATGGCGGGAGACTTCGCGGATCGGCAAGCGGCTGACCGTGGCGACGCCGTGATAGCCCTTTTGCCCGCAGATGGCCTGATGCTCATAGCCCATTTCTGCCAGAGCCTTGGCCGGGAACTGGCTTTCCTGACACTTGATCTCTTGCAGGCACAGCACGTCGGGTGCCTCATCCGCCAGATACTTCTCGATAATCGGCAGGCGCAGGCGGGCCGAGTTGATATTCCAGGTAGCGACAGAAACCATGGCAGGGGATTTAGGAGGCAAGGCACAAAAACGCCACCTTTCCCTTTCCAGTCACATTCCGAAGCGATAGCGAGACCCGCATCACAACCGGAGTTCCCACCATGTTGCCAACGCGCGTTTTCGCTTTTGCTCTTGCCGCTGCCTCCCTCCCGCTGGGTGGGTGCGTCATTCAGGGGGGCGACAGTTACACATCGCGCGCTGCGCCCGCTCCGCAAGCGGCTCCCGCGCCCAAGAAGGCCAAGAACGTCATCCTGTTCATCGGCGATGGCATGGGTATCTCCACCATAACCGCTGCGCGCATTTATGCCGGGCAGAAGCGCGGTGAGACCGGTGAGGAAAATGTCCTGAGTTTTGAGAACTTTGACAATGTCGCTTTGGTCAAAACCTACAACACCAATGCGCAGGTGCCTGACAGTGCAGGGACCGCCACGGCTATGCATTCGGGGCTGAAAACCAATATCGGCCTTATTGGCGTGGGGCCTGAGACCATTCGCGGGCAATGTGAGACAGCGCTGGCCAACCCGCTCCCGCTGCTGGGTGAAGAGGTGAAGCGGCGCGGCCTTGCGCTGGGCATCGTCTCCACTGCGCGCATCACGCATGCCACGCCGGCAAGCGTCTATGCCCGCAGCCCTGACCGCAATTGGGAGGCAGACCGCGCGATCCGCGAAGATCAGAAGGGTAAAGGCTGCAAGGACATTGCGCTCCAGCTGATCGAGGCAGATTGGGATGTCGCTCTGGGCGGAGGCAGTGTCGCCTTCTTTGGCAAGGATAATGGCGGTGGCCGGATAGACGATGACGCAAACTTGCCCGCCCAATGGAGCGCGCGCACCGGCGGGACCTATGTGACCGACCGCCCATCGCTCGAAGCAGCGGCCATGGACAGGCCGGTTTTTGGCCTCTTCACCAAGAGCCACATGACCTACACCGCCGAGCGAGAAGAGGGCACAAGCGAGCCTTCACTCACCGATCTGACCGCACAGGCGATCACACGGTTGGGGCAGGACTCCGATGGCTTTTACCTGATGGTTGAGGCGGGCCGGATCGATCACGCGCACCACGCAGGCAAGGCAGGCTATGCCCTCGAAGACACGGTCGAGTTTGCCCGCGCGATCCAGTACGCGATCGACAACACCGATCCTGAAGAGACGCTGATTCTGGTGACAGCGGATCACAGCCACGTCTTCACGATTGCAGGTTATCCGAGGCGCGGGAACGATATTCTCGGGCTGGTTGTGCCGCCTTCTGGCGATATCTCGAACACCGAAGAGCCAACTCAGGCCGACGACAAAAAGCCTTACACGACGTTGGGCTATTCGAACGGGCCGGGATCGATTGCCAATCTGGCCGAGCGCCCTGCGCCAAAGACTGGCCTCGCGGCGCTCCAGCAATCGGCCATTCCGCTGCGCAGTGAAACCCATGCCGGTGAGGATGTCGCGCTTTATGCGCAGGGTCCGGGCGCAGAGAATGTGCGCGGCGTGATCGAGCAGAACCTGATCTACAACTATATTCGCACGGCCTATGGATGGGAGGATTGAGCCGTTGAAGGGACCAATTCCAAACGGTTTGCGACAGCAAGCCGCAAGGCCAAGGGCCGCCCGCAGCGGGTCCGCAGGCGAAGATTCGCCGGAGGACGTCTAGCGAGGAGTTCGCCCGGATGGGCGAACACACCACAAAGACTCAAAAACCCCTGTCCCGGGGGCGGTGGGACAGGGGTTCCATTGAGCGTTCGTCACGCTTGTTCAAGGCGGCTCTCTTGCGAAGGATGGGGCAACAGGGGGGAAACCCTCCTTCATCCGCCTTGTTCATCCTAGATACGGTAAATTGGCTTTCGCCTATATGAACGCGGGCCTACGCCTGTCGCTTTGATACAACTGAATACAGTCGAAACGTTCAGCGTGGTCGACGAGATGAGCGCCGCGGATCGCGGAATTCAAACGTGCTTTCTGCAACTGAGACGCCATAGCGATGATTCGAGAGCCGCACGGTCGTGCGGTAATTCTGCGCATCAAGAGAAACCCAATTGACCAGTTGAAGACCCCCAGGCGCACGCGAATTACGCAGGAAAATCAGGTTGATGCTGCCATATTCCGGCTTTTTCGGGTCTTCGATCAAGACGCTGATCACATCGGGACTGCCGGTGGGGATCAGGGTTCCGTAGCGCTTCACATCGCGTTTGGGATCCAGCAAGGCGCCCAAAGGCGAATTCTTGATCGGCCACCGTTCAACCTGATTGACCTCATAATCGACCATGTAGAGCGATTTGCCGTTCGAAACGACGAGAAGGTCAGAATCGGTGCCGTAATCGAATCGAATCTTGCCCGGCCGCTTCAATGTCAGCACGCCGCGGGCCATCTGGCCCTGCCGGTCGGTCTGAGTGAAATCGGCGCGCATCGTCGAAATGCCGCGCAAGGCCGAAACCGCGCGATCCAAGTCACCCGGCTGGGTCTGCGCAGCAACGCGCGCCGCCGGTGCGATCAGCGCTGCACCGGGAATGGCAATCGCGCCCATGGCCAAAAGCCCGCCAGCCAGAAGCTGCACGGGCTTTTTGCGAGAATCTGAGATCAGCGTCATCATGCCTGTCACCTTGTTACGGCTGGCTTGAATAACGGCTGAATCGAGAATGTGCGAGGAATCGCGCTCAAGCCTGCCCGAACAAGGCTTACTTGATTTTCGCTTCCTTGAACTCGACGTGCTTCTTTGCGACCGGATCGTATTTGCGGAACACCATCTTTTCGGTGATGTTGCGCGGGTTCTTCTTGGTCACGTAGTAAAAGCCCGTGCCTTCGGTCGAGACGAGCTTGATCTTGACGGTTGCGGGCTTTGCCATCGCTTGCGTTCCTAAATTGCCTAAAGGGCTCAGGTGAGAGCCAAAAATAAAACGGGCGGCGCAGCACGCCGCCTCACAGACGCGCGCCTTTGAGTGATTCATGGGGAAAAGTCAAGCTGAGTCCGCCTATCGCGCTTACCAATCAGCGCGACCGGGCTTGGTGCGATTGGCTTTGACCTCACCGCGCGCTTTCTTGGCTTTGAGCCGCTGGAGCTTGCCCACCCGGTTCACCCGCGTTTTTGCGCGGCGTTTGGGCTGGCGGTGTGCCTCTTCGAGCATCTCGGCCAGTTTCTCGCGCGCGGCCTGACGGTTGGCTTCCTGTGTGCGGTGCTGGCGTGCGGTGATCAGCAGGTCGCCGCTTGCTGTCAGCTTTGACCCCGCGATCTCGCGCAGCCGCGCAAAGACGGGCGGGGGCAAGCGCAATTGGTAGGCGTTGACGCGCAGTTGAACCTCGGTTGCGACCTTGTTCGCGTTCTGCCCGCCGGGGCCGGAGCCTGCGAGGAAGCTCTCCTCGGCGATTGCATGTGCGCGATCGAGCAGCGCCCTATCCATCGCCCGATCCTGCATTGGCCAGCGGGTCGCTCGCGCCCAGCGCCACAAAGTCCGCAGGCAGGGGTGCGTGCGCTTCCACCGGCGGCTTTCCTTCGCGCGGCACCATGATCGCGGAGGCATGCAGCATGGTGCGCGCGGCGCCTTTGCCACGTTGCGCTTCTGAGCCATAGATCGGATCGCCCAGCAGGGGGGCGCCCAACCCCTTGTGAGAATGGATACGAAGCTGGTGCGTCCGGCCCGTCTCTGGCGTGAAACGGATCAGGGCATTGCTCCCCAGCTTCTCAACCAGTTCCCAGTGCGAGACCGCTTCCTTGCCCTTCTTTGCTGCGATCATCCGCCAGCCTTTGGCCTCTGAACTGATCTTGGCGAGTTTCAGGCGGATAGTCCCGCTCTCCCCATCGGGATGCCCGGCTAGGATCGCGAGATAGGTCTTGGCCACTTGCCGCTCTTCAAACGCCTTGTTGAAACGCTTCAAGGCCTTCGGATTGCGCGCCAGCAGCAGACAGCCGCTCGTGTCCGTATCCAAGCGATGCACCGGCACAGGCGCGCGCTGAAAGCCGAGCTTGAGCGCGTCGAGATGGTCTTCAAGGCACATGCCGCCGCGTCGGGGACGGTCAACCGGCAATCCGGCAGGCTTGTTAATGACGAGCGCTTCGCCGTCTTCGAAGAGAATATCAGGGGTCATCATATCTTTCAGGGTTGGCTAGGGAGCTCTTTCAAATCAGTTCAGCTGCAAACAGCCCGCGCACCGCATTGCCGAGCATAAAGCCGTCCGTCAGATCATCGAGGGTGAGTTCCGCCTCGTGCGCCTGCTCTTTCTCGATCAGAAAGGCACGCAGCACGCCGGGCAGCAGGCCGAGCGAAGTGGGCGGGGTGAGCAATATGCCGTCGCGCTCCACAAACACATTTGTCCAGCACCCTTCGGTCACCAGGCCATCCTCGCGCACCAGCACCGCTTCGCCAGCACCCATGGTGCGCGCGGCGGCAATGGCGTCTTCATAAAAGCCGCGATCCGATGTCTTGTGCGCAAGCCGCCAGTCAGACGGGTCCAGCGGATGCGGCAGCGCGATGCTTGCCAGCGGGCCCTCGATGGGCTGAGGCAAAGGCCCGGTTTCCAACGCAATCGCTCCGCTGCGTGTGGCCAGCAGCCGCAGTTTGGCGGGTGTGTCGAGTTCAAAGCAAAGGGCCTGAATTTGATTGCGCGCGGCATGGCGATCAAAGGCGAAACCCAACTTGCTCGCGCTTTTCTTCATCCGCTCCAGATGCAGCTCAAGCAGCGCAATGCCGATCTCGGGATTGAACTCCATTGTTTCGATCAGGTCAAAACCCGGTGCGGTGAGCTTGGGAGAAGAGGCTCGTGCAAATCCTGCCTTGACCTCGCATTCGCGCCGTTCGGCAATCGGGTCGCTATCGGCAACAATGGCCGAGCCAATGCCGAGCACCGCGCTGCCCTGGCCATTTTCAATCGGGGTAAGACGCAGTGTGCGGATCGCGACATTGAAGGCTGCCGCTCCATCAGCATCAATCCGGCCAATCGCGCCGCAATAGGCCCCGCGCGCATCGCGCTCGACCGCGTTGATCAACTCCATCGCGCGGATCTTGGGCGCGCCGGTAATCGAACCGCACGGGAACAGCGCGCGCACCATATCCATTGCCCCTTTGCCCGGCGCAAGCGTCGCGTGGATGCTGGAGACCATCTGGTGCACGGTCGGATAACTCTCAACCGCAAAGGGCGTGGTGACATCAACGCTTCCCGGCACCGCCACGCGCGACAGGTCATTGCGCATCAGATCGACGATCATGAGGTTTTCGGCGCGGTCTTTAACCGAAGTCGAAAGCTCCTCCTTAAGCGCTATATCCGCTTGCGCATCATTTGAGCGCGGGCGCGTGCCCTTCATCGGTTTCACTTTCGCCGCATCGCCATCAAGCGCGACAAACAATTCCGGCGAGAAGCTCGCGAGCCAATGCGTCCCGTCAAAAATCAGCCCGCCATAGCCAGCCTTGGCGCTCGCCCGGAGCTGCGCATAGAGCGCCACCGGGTCTCCGCGATACGACCCGGTAAGCGGGTAGGTGAGGTTGGCCTGATAGATGTCGCCTGCATGGATGGCTTCGCGCAAGGTCGCAAAGGCGGCTTCATAGCCACCGGGCGAAAGCTGCGGTTCGAGCGGGCCAAGGCGGGTGATGCCCTCATTCTCGCTTCGCGCCGCCAGCCAATCGGGCACGGCCTCAGCCGCAATCCGCTCAGCCTCGTTCTCAAATAGGCCCAGCCACACCAGCGGCCCGGCGGCGCCTGAGCGTGCTTCGGCGAGGTGCGCAAGTTTCGGTTCCAGCGCGAGGCCCGCTTCATAGGCAATATATCCGATAAGCGAGCCGCGCCCCTCACTACGCGCCGCTTCGGCTTCGGTCAGCACCCGCTCGACATCTGCTGCATGGTAGGCTGCAAAAACCTGCGATGGCGCTTCATAGGCAAGCGCATCCGCCGCGCCGCTTTCGCGCGCGTCATCAAGCAGGACAAAGGCTTGCGGCTGACCCATGTCTCTCATCTAGCCATTCCCTCTCTCAAGTCGAGAGGCAGCGCCCAAAGGTTGACCGTCCCGTCACTCGCCGCCACACAAACGGCGAGAAACTGATCGGGGGTCTGACACCATTATGAGCGAGATATTCCTTGGCCTTGGCGGCAATGGCGAAAACCAGAGCCTCGCGCTGAGCCGGGCGAACCGGCACGGGCTGATAGCGGGCGCGACGGGGACGGGTAAGACGGTGACCTTGCAGGGCCTGGCGGAGAGTTTCTCGGCCAATGGCGTTCCGGTGTTTGTCGCCGATGTGAAGGGGGACCTCTCCGGCATCGCCATGCCCGGTTCGCCGACCTTCAAACATGCCGACAAGCTGGAAGGCCGTGCGAAGGAATTGGGCATGGAGGACTATGCCTATTCGGACAATCCGGTGATCTTCTGGGATCTGTTCGGTGAGCAGGGCCATCCCATCCGCACCACGATCTCTGAAATGGGCCCGCTGCTGCTCGCGCGGTTACTGGACCTCAACGATACGCAGGAAGGTGTGCTGCAGATCATCTTCAAGCATGCTGATGAAAACGGGCTGTTGCTGCTCGATTTCGGCGATCTACAGAGCATGCTGCAATTCGCTTATCAGAATTCCAAGGAATTGTCGGGCACGTATGGCAATGTCTCCAAGCAATCGGTCGGCGCGATCCAACGCCAATTGCTGAGCTTTGAAGCGCAAGGGGCAAATCACTTCTTTGGCGAACCCGCGCTGGAAATCGACGATTTCCTTCAGACCGACGATCAGGGGCGCGGTTATGTCAACGTGCTCGCCGCGGACAAACTGATGCGCAGCCCGAAGCTTTATGCGACTTTCCTTTTGTGGCTGCTCGCCGAATTGTTCGAGAGCCTGCCCGAAGTCGGCGACCCCGATAAGCCGACGCTCGTCTTCTTCTTTGATGAAGCCCATTTGCTCTTCGATGACGCGCCCAAGGCCTTGCAGGAGAAGATCGAACAGGTGGTGCGCCTGATCCGCTCCAAGGGCGTGGGCGTGTTCTTCGTGACGCAGAACCCGATCGATATCCCTGAGGAAGTCGCGGGCCAGCTTGGCAACCGGGTTCAGCATGCTCTGCGCGCCTTTACCAAACGTGATCAGCGCGCGATCAAGGCCGCGGCAGAGACCTTCCGCATCAATGAGGACCTCGACACCGAAGAGGTCATCACCGAATTGCGCGTGGGTGAAGCTCTGG
>JBCBMN010000065.1:0-16575 GCA_039822745.1 Pseudomonadota bacterium
ACGAAATTTGTGAGGGCGGTCTGTGCAGGCCGCCCTTTTTCGTGGGGCAAAGCGCAAATTCGTCATTGCGAGCGCAAGCTAAGCAATCCAAGGTCCGCGCATGGATTGCTTCACTCCGCTCGCAATGACGAGGTTACTTACCCAATGCGCTTACTTCTCACCGCCGCTCTCGCTGTTTTTGCCACTCCAGCCATGGCGGACGGCCATATGACCGAGCACACGAACACTCTGGATGCTGAGCTTAGCTTTGAGCGCGTCTTTGCCTCGCCTTCGCTGAATGGTCCGGTGCCACGCGGGGCGAAGCTTTCGCCTGATGGCAAATTTCTCACTCTGTTGCGCAATCGCGAGACGGATTCAGCGCGCTACGATCTGTGGGGCTATGAAATCGCGACCGCTGAATGGCGCATGCTGGTCGATTCCAAGAAACTGGGCAGCGGGCGCGAGCTGTCCGAAGATGAAAAGATGCAGCGCGAACGCGCCCGTGTCGGCAATCTCAAGGGCATTATCAGCTATCAATGGGCCAGCGATGGCTCGGGCGTGCTGGTGCCGCTCGATGGCGATCTCTACTTTGCGCGCCTCGATGGGGATGTGACCCGGCTGACTGATACCGAGGAAAGCGAACTCAACCCCAAGCTTTCGAGCAGATCGGGCTATGTCTCCTTCGTGCGCGACCGTCAGCTGTGGGTCGGCCCAGTAGATGGAGGGGTGGGCGAAGAAGCGAAGCCGATCACTCCGAAAGAGGGTGATACGATCCGCTGGGGCGAGGCGGAGTTCGTTGCGCAGGAAGAGATGAGCCGCCTGACCGGATATTGGTGGGAGCCCAATGATCTGCGCATTGCTGTCCAGCGCACCGATGAAAGCCCTGTCGGCATCGTCACGCGCGCAGCGATCGGCGCGACCGGGACCAAGGTGTTCGATCAGCGCTATCCGGTGGCGGGCAGCGACAATGCGATTGTTGAGCTGTTCATCATGGACCCTGATGGCGGCAACCGCGTGAAGGTTGATCTGGGCGAAGAGACCGACATCTATGTCGCGCGCGTCGATTGGGGCCCGGACGATTTCCTCTATGTCCAGCGCCAGAACCGCGAGCAGACCGTGCTCGACATGCTCAAAGTGGATCCAACAACCGGTGAAAGCGAGATCTGGTTCACCGAAAAAGCCGCGCGCGACGATTACTGGATCAACCTCAGCGACAATTACCGCTTCCTGAAGGATGGCTCTCTGCTGTGGTGGTCCGAGCGCAGTGGATATGGCCATTTCTACAAGTTTGACGGGTCTGAGTGGACGCAGCTGACCTTTGGCGATGAGCCGGTGACTTCGCTTGTCGGTGTCAACGAAGAGACACGCGAGCTGTTCTTCCGGCAGACGACTGATGTGCTCAGCCAGCAGGTCTATCGCACCTATCTCGATGGCGGCGAAGAGCCGACACAGCTGACCGATAGTGCCTACACCAACGGCGCAAGCATGGATAAAACCGGGCAATTGCTGATGGTTTCGCGCTCAGCGCCGAACCAGCCTCCGCAAAGTTATCTGGCGGACAGCAAGGGCAAACGGCTCACATGGATCGAAGAGAACCGTCTGGGCGCGGGCCACCCATACGAACCCTATGTGCTGAGCCATGTGACGCCTGAATACGGCACAATCAAAGCCGAGGACGGCACCGATCTGCATTACATGGTGATGCTGCCCAAGATGGAGGCGGGCAAGAAGTACCCCGTCTTCTATTACCATTATTCCGGGCCAGGCCCGCAGATCGTCGACCGCGGCTGGGACGGCGGACTGGCTCAGGCGATTGTCGATAAGGGTTACATTTATTTTGCGCTCGATGGTCGCGGTACAGCCAATCGCGGGGTCGATTTCGAGCAGCCGATCTACCGCGCCATGGGCGGGGTCGAAGTGCGCGACCAGAAGAAGGGCGCCGAATTCCTGAAGACGCTCGGCTTCGTCGATCCAGACAAGATTGCGATCTATGGCTGGTCTTATGGCGGCTATATGACGCTCAAGCAGCTGGAGGCGGACCCAGGCCTTTACGCAGTGGGTATCTCAGGCGCGCCGGTGACCAAGTGGGAGCTGTACGACACGCACTATACCGAGCGCTTTATGGGGAACCCGCGCAAAGTGCCCGAAGCCTATGAGAAGGCCAGCGCCATTCCCGATGCGAGCAAGATCAGCGATCCTTTGCTGCTGATCCACGGCATGGCGGATGACAATGTGGTGTTTGAAAACTCGTCTGAGTTCATCAGCGTCATGCAGGAGAGCAACACTCCGTTCGAGATGATGCTCTATCCCGGCTACACGCACCGCGTCGGCGGGCCGAAGATCTCTCCGCATTTGTGGAACACGATCTTCCGCTTCCTCGAAAGCCACGGGGTGACGCCGCCGGAGTAACTTACGCGCTGAGCCACTCCAGCGTTTTAGCCGCGACCGCTTCTGGCGCTTCGACTTGGGGGTAGTGCCCTATCGTCCCCAGCAAGTGGTGCTGCGCATTCGGCACCACTTCGCGCCATTTGTCATAGGCGTGCTTGCCAGAGACCGGGTCGAGTGCGCCATTGATAAGGCCGATGCGGCTTTCTGATTGGCGCAGCGCCTCTTCCCAGCGTTCCTTGTGTGTGCGCCGATCTGCGATGTAGTGCAGCAGCTTGTGCATGATGCGGTTGCCGCTCTTGTGGCTTATAAAGCTCCAGAAGGCGTCTAGTTCGGCGGGTGACGGCTTGGTATCGGGGCCAAAGACGCTGCCAAAACTCTTTGCAAAGCGCTCTCGGTTCATCAGCAGTCCCAACAGGAAGCCAAAGGGTGACACACCGATCTTCTGCATCGTCACCGGGCGGTGCTGATCTGGGAAAATCCCGCCATTCAAGAACACCATGCGGCCCAGATTCTGCTTGGCGGTGCCCTCAGCACTGCGCGCCAGCAATTCCTGCCCGACTGATACGCCATAATCGTGCACCAAGGCCTGATATTCGGTCACGCCAAGATGCGTCAGCAGAGCTTCTTGCAGATCCGTTTGGCGGTGGATCGAATATCCTGACTTTGGTTTGTCCGAGAGGCCAAAGCCCAGCATATCGCACGCGATCAGGTGATAGTGCGCGCCCAGTGTCTCCCAAACCTGCGTCCAGTCCCATGCGCAAGTCGGATAGCCATGCACCAGCAGCAGCGTCTCAGCGTCCTCAATGCCGCCGGTCCAATAGGCAATCTGGTGGCCTTCAAAGTCAAAATAGTTCGCCGTATCGCGCCAGCCTTGCCTATCCATCTGTCTCACTCTCTCGTTATCGCTTGCCAAGCCGGGATAAGCGGGGCAGCGGTGCGCGCCAAGAAACATGTGATTTGGAGTAGTTGAATTGGGCTATCGGGTGGCCATTGTCGGAGCGACCGGCAATGTCGGACGTGAAATGATGCAAATCCTCGCCGAGCGCGAGTTTCCGGTGGACGAGGTCGCAGCGGTGGCGTCCTCACGCTCGCACGGGACCGAGGTTGAGTATGGCGACACCGGCAAAATGCTCAAATGCAAGAATATTGAGCATTTTGACTGGGCAGGCTGGGATATTGCTCTGTTTGCAGCCGGCAGCGGCCCTGCCAAGGAATATGCGCCCAAAGCGGCAGCGGCAGGCTGTGTGGTGATCGACAATTCCTCGCTCTTCCGCATGGAGCCCGATGTTCCGCTGATCGTGCCCGAGGTGAACCCGGATGCGATTGACGGCTACGCCAAGCGCAACATCATCGCCAATCCCAATTGCTCAACCGCGCAGCTCGTGGTCGCCTTGAAGCCACTGCACGATGCCGCGACGATCAAGCGCGTGGTCGTCTCCACCTATCAGTCGGTTTCAGGCGCGGGCAAAGCGGGCATGGACGAACTGTTTGAACAATCCCGCGCAATCTTTGTCGGTGACCCTGTCGAGCCGCGCGCTTTCACCAAGCAGATTGCGTTCAACGTCATCCCGCATATCGATGTCTTCCTCGACGATGGATCGACCAAGGAAGAATGGAAGATGATGGTCGAGACCAAGAAGATCCTTGACCCCAAGATTAAACTCAACGCGACTTGTGTGCGTGTGCCGGTCTTCGTCGGCCACTCCGAAGCGGTGAACATCGAGTTCGAAAACGAGATCAGCGCCGCCCAGGCTCAGGAAATCCTGCGTGAGGCTCCCGGTATCATGCTGATCGATAAGCGCGAGGACGAGGGCTATATCACCCCGGTAGAAAGCGCAGGCGACGGCGCAACCTATATCAGCCGCGTGCGCGAAGATCCGACGGTCGAGAACGGACTGACGCTGTGGTGCGTCTCGGACAATTTGCGCAAGGGCGCAGCGCTCAACGCGATCCAGATTGCTGAGCTGCTCGGCCGCCGTCACCTCAAGAAGGGATAAGCATCATGCGCGTCGCCTTGATCGCTGCCGCCATCCTTGCTCTTGCAGCCTGCGATAGCGGCAGTGTGCCTCCTCCGGGCCAGGAGCCTTTGCGCTCCAGCACGCCGCAAGTCGCCGAGGACGAGGTCGAACTGCGCGGGCAAGGCCTCGTTGCGGGGACAGAGGCGTTCTATTTCGCTGCGGGCCGCAATGAGATCGAAAGCGCGACGACCCCGATCCTGGGTGAGCCAATCGATGTCAGTGAAAACTTCGAATGCGGCTCGGGTGAGATGCAATTCACCGAATATTCGAACGGCCTCATCCTCAATTTCCAGCGCGGCAATCTGGTTGGCTGGAATTCGCGCGATGGCAGCGGTGCGTCGCGTGCGGTGGGGGATGTGCAGGTTGGCATGCTGCTGGGCGATGCGATGGCTGTACCCGGCTTCCAACTGATCGAAGACAGCACTTTGGGCGCAGAATTCACGCTCGGCAATGCGATGGGCGGATTTCTGGAAGACGGAAAAGTGGTGATGCTCTACGCTGGAGCGCAATGCTTTTTCCGCTAGGTTTGGGAGACTTTCATGACACTCAAGGCTGACCTCTATTTCAGCTATCGCTCACCGTATTCCTATCTCGCGATTGGTCGCTACCGGGCTATGACCGAGGAGTACAATGTAGATATCGCGCTGCGTATTGTCTGGCCGATTGCGGTTCGCGATCCCGATCTGCTGTTCACCGGCAATCCCAAGGCGCCGCGCTACATCGTCAAGGATTCGATGCGGGCGGGAGAATATCTGGGCATTCCGATCCGCTGGCCGCGCCCTGACCCGGTTATCCAGGCGGCTGACGCGGGCGAAATCGCAAAGGAGCAGCCGCTGATCCGCCGAGTCTGCCGCATCGGACAAGCGGCTGTGCGGCGCGGCAAGGGCATGGCGTTTGCCGACGAGGTCTCAAAGGTCATCTTCTCAGGCGAGATCGACAACTGGCACGAAGGCGATCACCTTGCAGGCGCTGCGGCGCGGGCGGGGCTGGACCTCGCTGAGCTGGACGCCGAGGCTTTGAGCGATGCCGAGGGGCTGGATGCCGAGATTGCGGCCAATCAGGATGCGCTCGATGCCTCAGGTCATTGGGGTGTGCCGACGCTGGTGTTTGAAGGCGAGCCGTTCTTCGGTCAGGACCGTGTCGACATGGCCAAATGGCGCATGGAGCAAAAGGGGCTTGCGAAGAGGTGAGCTTTAGCGGGGGATGCCAGTGCGGCACGGTGCGCTACACCATCGCCTCCGAAGCGCTCACCGCCTATGCCTGCCATTGCCGTGAATGCCAGAAACAGTCGGCGAGCGGCTTTGGCATCTCTGTCCCGGTTCTGGAGGCTGATCTCACCATTGAGGGCGAGACACTGGTCTGGGGTCGGCCAACCGATAGCGGAAGCTACACCGAATGCCATTTCTGCCCGAAATGCGGCACACGGCTCTATCATTCGGGCCGCAATCGGCCCGGCTTGGTGACGATCAAAGGCGGTTCGCTCGATACAATCGCGCAGCAGGATCTTGTCGCGCATATCTGGGTGAAGCGGAAAATGAAGTGGCTGGAGCTTCCCGAAGATGTGCCGCAATGGCAGGCCCAGCCGCAAACGCTGGATGAGTGGATGGAACTGCTGGGGTGGGACGCATGAACACTTCATACTTTGAAAGTTTCGACGGCACGCGGCTCGCCGTGCATCGTGAGGGCGAGGGCAGACCTGTCCTGCTCCTCCACGGCCTGTTCTCCAGCGCGCAGATGAACTGGATCAAGTGGGGCCATGCAACGCTTTTGGCTGAGACCGGGTTTGAAGCGATCATGCTTGATTTCAGAGTCCACGGGGAAAGCGAGGCACCGCAAGACGCCTCCGCCTATCCGCCGGGTGTTCTGGTACGCGATGCAGCTGCGCTAGCGGATCACATCGGACTTGAGGAAGGGCAGTTCGATCTGGTTGGCTTCTCGCTCGGCGCACGGACAGTCTTGCATGCGGTTGCCCACGGCGTTCTGCGCCCGCGCAAGCTGATCGCCTGCGGCATGGGCGTCGAAGGGCTGGCCGAATGGGAGCGGCGCGCTGCGCATTTCAAGCGCGTGATTGACGAATTTGACAGGATCAAGCCGGGCAGCCCGCTCTATGTCGCGCGCACCTTCCTCAAATCGCAAGGGGTTGACCGGGTGGCGGCGCGCCTGCTGCTTGACGGAATGGAGGACTTTGACCTTGGCGCGCTGGCGAATATCGACATGCCCACAGCGGTGATCTGCGGGGATGAGGACGAGGACAACGGTTCTGCGCGCGATCTGGCGGCGCTTCTGCCGCAGGCGGACTATGTCGAGGTTCCCGGCACGCACCTCAACAGCGTGATCAAGCCCGATCTGGGCGAGGCCATCGTGGAGTTTCTTGCGCGATGAACGGCAAAGGCCCTGAGCGTAATGGCCTTGAGCGAAATGGCCCAGTTAGCAAGAGGATGTTTTTGGGTTGGTGGATCAATGGGATCGTCGCTTTTGTGATCGCTCTCATTCTGCACAATCCGCTGGTGATAGAGGCGGTGCCCGGTGGCATTCTCGATCACCAATCGGCGCCTGATGCGGCGAGTGTCGATGCGATCCAAACCGCTTGGCAAGCAGCAGGGCTGATGGATCAGGCGAGCATCGCAATGAGTGCGGACCTGATCTTTATTGGGCTCTTTGGCGTCGGCGTGGTGCTGGGCGGGCTTTATTTCGGAGCCAAAGACGCTCGCGGTCTCAAGGTTTTGGGCTGGATTGCGCTTGTCTCGGGCATCGTTTTTCTTGCGACTGACTATAGCGAGACGATTGCGCAATATATGCAGCTGAGCCGGATGGCAGGCGATGATGGCTTTGCTGCGCTCGCATCTTCAATGGGTCCGCTGAAAGTAGCCAGTTTCCTGGTAGCATTTGTGGCGCTGATCGTAGCCTTGATATGGAAGCGGCTCAGCCAGCCTTCAATTTAGTCACAAACTGATTGGTTGAGGCTTCCAGTTCGCGCACATGGCTCTGCATTGTTGAGGTCGCTATGTCGAGTTGTGCTGAGAGCTTTTGGGTCGATGAGGCTGCGCTGGCCAAGGCCTTGCTCCGTGTGGCCATTGCGCCCACTTCGTCTGCGGCATTGCGGGCGTAGTCTTCGATCGTGTCCGCCGACTTGGATTGGTTCTCCACATCCCAGCGGATGGATGTCGCCGTCGTGGCCAGTTCGCTGATGACGCTGTCGATGGCGGCAAAACTGCGCTCTGCCTCCTGAGTGCCTGACCGCACACCTTTGAGAAAGGCATCAATCTCGGTCGCGGCTTCGCTGGCCTGCTTGGCAAGCGCTTTCACCTCCTGCGCGACCGTGGTGAAGCCGCGCCCGGCGGGGCCGGCGCTGGCCGCTTCAATCGCTGCATTGAGCGAGAGGAGATTGGTGCGCTCGGCAATGCGGACGATGACGCGGGTCGCTTCGCCAATCGTCTCGGAGTGTTCTGACAGATCGCCTACCGCTTCGCCTCCGCTGACAGACCGGCGAGTGGCGCGGGCGGCTAGGTCGTTCTGCTGGCTCACATTGACGGCGATCCCGGCGATGGAAAAGGACAGCTCCGCCACACCCTGTGCCACGACGCGCGCCGCTTCGCTCGCCTCTTGCGCGGATTGGGAGACTTCATCGGCACCTTGTCCGGTATCATGGGCGATCGTGTTGAGCGAACGAGTGGTTTGCGCAAGCAATTCGGCCGCATGGCTGATCGCCTGGGTCACCACGCTGATGGAAGCTTCGAAATCCTGAGCAATCCGGTTCAAATCTGCCTTTCGGATCGCGGCCTGCTCAATCTCAACCTGCTCGCGATGGTGTTTTTCCTGCTCGGCGCGGGTTAGCGCGCGTTCCAGTTGCTTTGCCTGTTTGCGCATGGTCTCTGCTCGGCTTGCACCGTCAGCTTTGGCGAGTTCAAGGCGCTCCAGAACCCGCTTGAACGTCACAATGATCCCGCATGCCAGTCCGGCGACAAGCACCGTGCGCAGCGATTGGATGATCCCGGTCTGAAGACTGCCCGGCTCGCTCAAGCCGTTGGCTCCTCCGGTCAGTAAGTGATGCGCGATCATAATGCCAGCGGCGAGCCACACCGCGCGCAAATCGCACAGCACCGAAAGCGCGGCGAGGGCGAAGAAAAAGGCGAGATGCGTGTCGCTTGAATAACCGCTGGCATCCAGCCCGAGCAGAAACAGGCTTGGCTGAATGGATGCCATGACCGCTACAATCAGGCGCACTCCGGCATCGCTGCGGCGCGCCATCATGCACAGGGTTGGCATGACATTCAGACCCGCGCTGATCAGGCTGGCCAGCAGAACCGAGAAACCGCCAAAAAACGAAAGCAGGATGAGCATCACAGTGACAATCCAGCCCGCAATGCTGAGCAATGTTACTGCCCGCATTCGCAGGCTTTCCAGCTCTCCCAATTCGCCAGCTCTATCTGGATCGGATGGACCGGACACTGCGTCATCATGCGCATGGCGTTTGGGCACGCCAAATCTGTCCGATCCCACACTGTGTGCCTCTGCCGCCATGCCCAAGGCTATCGGCGATTTTGGTTAGCACAAAGCCTGCGACCGGCTCTGTAGAACTACGGTGGAGCCGTCCTTAACGGAAAGGCGGTTCGTTGAAGGCGCGCAGCTTGCGCGAGTGCAAACGGTCGCCTTCATCGCGCAGCCGCGCCACGGCTTCCAGACCGATCTGGAGGTGGGCAGCGATCGCTTCCTCATAGAACTTGTTGGCCTGACCGGGCAGCTTGATTTCGCCATGCAGCGGCTTGTCAGAGACGCACAGCAGAGTGCCATAGGGAACGCGGAAGCGGTAACCCTGCGCTGCGATAGTGGCGCTTTCCATCTCGACGGCGATGGCGCGGCTTTGAGAGAAACGCTTGGCTGAGCTCGCATAGTGCAGCTCCCAATTGCGATCATCGGTGGTGACGACGGTGCCTGTGCGCATGCGCTGTTTCAGATTTGCGCCTTGTACGCCCGATACTTCTTCCGCCGCTCCGGCGAGCGCGAGCTGAACCTCGGCAATCGGCGGGATCGGGATTTCCGGCGGCAGGACATTGTCGAGCACATGGTCATCGCGCAGATAGGCGTGAGCAAGGACGAAATCGCCGATCTTCTGCGTTGAGCGAACCCCGCCGCAGTGTCCGATCATCATCCAGGCATGCGGGCGCAGGACTGCAAGGTGATCGCAGATCGTCTTTGCGTTCGACGGGCCGACCCCGATATTGACCAGAGTGATGCCTTTGCCGTCATCACGCTTGAGGTGATAGGCGGGCATCTGGTGGCGTCGCCAAGCGGTGTCATTGAGCTGGTCACGCGCATTATCGGTAGAAGCGCCAATGTCGAGGCCACCCGCACCGCGCAGCGCCGTGTAGTTGTTCTCGCCGATCTGACGCGCTCCCCAGTCCACGAATTCATCGACATAGCGATGATAATTGGTGAACAGAATGAAGTCTTGGAAGTCAGCGACCGCGGTGCCGGTGTAATGCGCCAGACGCGCAAGCGAATAATCGGTGCGAAGCCCATCAAACAGCGAAAGCGGCATATCCGCATCTTCGGCAAACTCGATGCCGTCGGCCAGCTCATCACCGATCAGCGCCAGATCTGTTGACGGGAAGTGCTTTGCGATCTCCGTCGGCGCAATCCCCACCATGGCCGCGCCAGCCTCTCCATCGAGCACATAAGGGAACGGTATTTCCTGAGTGGACCGGGTGACTGTTACCTCGACCTGATATTCGGCAGCGATCAGCTCCAACTGCTCGGTCAGGTAGGGCGCGAACAGGTCAGGGCGGGTGATTGTCGTCGTGTAGGTGCCCGGCTGCTCCAAGCGTCCAAAGGCGCGGCTGCGGTCTGATATCGCGCCGTCGGCGGCATCGGCGCCAGTGTAGTGCAGGGTGACCTGCGGATAGGCGTAACTTCCGTCCTCACGCTTGTGTTGCGGGGGGATAGCGCCGTCGCGACCGAAGGCGATAACGTCAGCGCGAAGGGTGGCCACAGCGTCAGAATAATGGCTCTGCAATTGTTCGAGTATGTTTGGGATATTGATCATGGCAGCGCGCCATAGACCTCCAAAGCGTCAGGTTCAAAACAAATGCGCGTTTGCCTTGAGGGAAATGGCGCTGGGAATGGGAGAGGTTCGCGGCTTTACGATCGGTCAGTTGGTGCTAGTTTGCTGGCTGTAGGTCGCGGTTACAACTCGAGGAATCAGGGGGAAATAAGCGACACGTATCAGGCGGCGCATTGGGCGGTGGATTGCTCGGCCATTGATTTGCATTGCTGGGTTGGGAGCCGCTGCGCTTGGCCTTCATGGAACGGCACATGCGCAGGGGGCAGGCGATTACAAACTGCCGGAACCGTCACCCCCGTGCCTTGCCTTTAAAGGGAGTGATGAAGGGATCAAAGCGGATTGCGAGCGGCTGATCCTCGACGATTCCACTCTTCGTGGGGTGGTTAAACTTGCTCGGTTCCAGCGCGCAAGGATTGTTTACAAAGCGGATCGCGCAAAGCTTCGCGATGCGCTCAATGCAATCGATTTGAGCGATGCGCCTTTGCGTACGCGCGGAAATCTAAGCGTCCAGCGCGGTCAGGTATGTTACAGCCTTAAAGATTACAAATGCACGCGCAGGGACTATGAAACAGGTTTGTACGCAGGAAGTCTGAACCTTCTTGGGCTACAGGCCTTCGCTCTGTCTATCACTGAGACAAATACGGGCGACAAGTACCTCCCAGCACTCGAGGAATTGGTTGAGAAAGAACAGGTCAATAGGACTGGCCTCACGCCATTTTCGCAAAATGTGACGATTGTTCAGGCGTATATCCTCAACAATCTAGGTCGCAAATCCGCTCGTTTGGCGAAGCTTCGCAAGCTTGCGGCGGAGAAGATCTACGGTGCGTCTTTGGCAAATGCCGTATCCTGGGCACTAGTGACCCAGCATGACAAGGCCTTCGAAGCGCAGTCGGCGTGCAACACTGCTGCGCGCCTCGCACCGAACATTCCGGGTTTGCTTGATAGCCGAGCGGTGATGCACTTTGCGCTTGGCGATTATGACAGTTCAATTGCGGACTCTGAGCGTGCGCTGGCTCTCAAGCCTATGCCGAGTTTTCCTGCCTTTAAATATGGGCTTTCACTGGCGCTGAATGCGAGAGGCAAGGGGGATGACCAAGCGCGCTCTGCCGCGCTGAAGGCAGAGGCGCTCGCTGAGCAACCCAGTCTTGAAGCAGATTTCGCCAAATACACGATCTACAAAGGTAAGCCTTAGTCGGCCGCAACCGGTCGCACTCACACGGATGCACCTGAAACAAAAAGGGCGCGGCAGGTCCGATGACCGCCGCGCCCTTTTTGTTTGGCTAAGACAAGCGGCCTATCAGGCTGCGTCTTCCTCGGTTGCCTCTTCCGCCGCGCTTTCTTCAAGCAGTTCGGCAGGGATCTCACCGGGCTCAAGGCCGGCATTGTCGATCTTGGTGTCAGCTGCGGCTTCTTCGATCTCGCGCTGCTCTTCTTGGAACATTTGCGCCAGAACGTCGACGCCCTGCGATTGCAGTTCAGCTTCGTCATCGCTGCGAGCCACGTTGGCCTTGACCGTCACACGCACCTCAGGGTGCAGAGCGACAGTCACGTCGTGCATGCCAATCGTCTTGATCGGCGCGCCCATGATGACCTGCTTCTTGTCGACGTCGTGACCCTGTTCGACAAGGCCAGCGACCATGTCGCGGACATTGACAGAGCCGTAAAGCTGGCCGGTGTTGGACGCAGCGCGGATGAGAACAACCTCAGCGCCTGCAACCTTTTCACCGCTGGCTTCAGCGACAGTACGCTTCTCAGCGTTTTCCTTTTCAAGACGCTCACGGTTGGCTTCGAACACGGCCTTGTTGGCGTTGTTCGCGCGCAGGGCCTTCTTCTGCGGGAGCAGGAAGTTGCGGGCATAGCCGTCCTTGACGGTGACGATGTCGCCAATCGTGCCAAGCTTTTCGATGCGCTCAAGGAGAATGATATCCATTGTCTCTTCTCCTTACTTCACGATGTACGGCAGCAGGCCGATGTGACGCGAACGCTTGATCGCCTTGGCGAGTTCACGCTGCTTCTTGGCAGAAACGGCGGTGATGCGCGAAGGCACGATCTTGCCACGCTCGGACATGAAGCCCTGAAGCAGACGCACGTCCTTGTAATCGATCGTGGGGGCATCCTTGCCGCTGAACGGGCAGGACTTGCGGCGGCGGAAAAACGGGCGGGCCATCAGTCGCGCTCCTCACGGTCAGAGCGACGCTTACGGTCGCGTTCGTTCTTGCGCATCATCACGCTGGGGCCATCTTCATGGTTCTCGACACGGATGGTCATGTAACGGATGACGTCTTCGTTGATACGGGTCTGGCGCTCCAGCTCAGCGACGACCGAACCGGGGCCATCGATGTTCAGCATCACAAAGTGAGCCTTGCGGTTGCGCTCGATTTTGTAGGCGAGGGACTTGAGGCCCCAGGTCTCGGTCTTCGTGACCTTGCCTTCATTCGCTTCGACGATTTCGGTCGCCGAGGCCGCCAGCGCGTCTACCTGGGCCTGCGAGAGGTCCTGACGCGCGAGGAAAATGTGCTCGTAAAGAGCCATCTTTCGCGTTCCTTTTACTGCTGCCGATCGCTGGCTGATCCGTCCGGATGACGGGGCCCCTCCGGCTTTCTTGGTTTCCACACCGGGCCGTCGCCCGATGCGGAAGCGGCGCACATAGCGAAGTGCCCGGATAAAGCAAGCAGGAATGCAGGAGATGCTTTTGCAGCATTGCACCCTTCTAAAACGGCGTTAGACCGCTTCCATGACCCAAACCACTCTCTACACCTGCGCCGGATCACGTGGCCTTCGGTGCACTTGGGCGGCCCAAGAGGCGGGCGCTGAGGTGGATTTGAAAATCCTGCCATTCCCGCCGCGTCACAAGGCGCCTGAATATCTTGAGACCAATCCGCTGGGCACTGTCCCGATGCTGGTCGATGGTGAAGCGCGGATGACGGAGAGCTGCGCGATTGCGCATTATCTGGCGGCGATGTCGGGAGCGAGGCATCTGATCGTGCAGCCTGGTGAGGCCGATTATGCCGAATATCTCGACTACACCTATCACGCCGATGCCACGCTGACCTTTCCGCAGACTGTCTATATGCGCTTCGCTCTGTTCGAGAAGCACAAGGGCTGGGAAGAGGCAGGAGAGGCCTATGCCAAGTGGTTCTACAAGCGGCTTGTGAAGATCGAGGACCGCTTGGCGAACCGTGAATATCTGTGCGCGGATCGTTTTACCGTGGCTGATATCTGCGTGGGCTACGCGCTGATCCTGGCAGGGCGCGTGGGGCTGGATGAGGGCATACCCGAGAGCCTCAAAGCCTATCGCGAGAGCCTGACCGAGCGACCCGCTTATAAGAATGCCGTTGCCAGGGAGCAGGCGAGGCTCAAAGTTTTGGACGCCTAGCTCTCGTCCTTGTCCAAATCATACCCGCACCGACCGCAAGTCCGATTGGGCCAGGGCACCACGAATATTCCGCGAAAGAACAGGTTCTTGCCGCAATTGGGGCAATTGTGGCTCAGCATTTGGCGATTGGCCACAACCAGCCCGACGATCGCCACACCAAAGGCCACGCTCGAATGGCCGAAATAGCGCTCAATCACCGCTACAAACAGGATCGACACCAACAAAGCGCCCAGCATGAACCATGCGTGGCGCCGGGCGCGCTCATAGAGGCTCATTTAAGCCGCTCGAATACGCCCTTGGCAAAAAGACTGAGTGTGTCGTCGCGCGCGCCCATGATCACGATCCGGTCATCGCTCTGCGCCAGTTCAACCAGACGATCACCGCAGGCCTCTCGGCCAGGAATATGTTCGGCGGTTCCGCCAGCGTCCTGAATTAGGCCGATGATCCGGTCGCTGCCTTCGCTGCGATCCACCGTGCCGCCATAATAGACCGGGTCGCACATGATCGTGATGTCATCTTCGTCCAGTTCGCGCGCGAAGGTCGCGGCGAGTTCGGTGCCCATCTGCTTGAGCGGGCCATAACCATGGGGCTGGAAGAAGGCGATGACACGTCCCGGCGTGCTCTTTAGCGTGCGCAAAGTGGCCGCGCACTTCTCAGGATTGTGCCCGAAATCATCGATCACGGTGATGTTTGCGTCAGACGTGCCGATAACTTCAAATCGGCGCGCCAGACCTTCGAACGAGCGCAGCGCAAAGGCGGCGTTCTTTACATCGATCC
The DNA here is from genome assembly GCA_039822745.1 of Pseudomonadota bacterium. Classification (GTDB taxonomy): domain Bacteria; phylum Pseudomonadota; class Alphaproteobacteria; order Sphingomonadales; family Sphingomonadaceae; genus Erythrobacter. The sequence goes on from JBCBMN010000065.1 coordinate 14,600, forward strand.
CGGCAGCGCTGACCGCTGCAATCGCTGCAAGCGCATTGGACAGGTTGTGCAGGCCCGGCATCGGAAGGATCAGCGGAAAGACTTCGCGGCTGCGATTGTCGATGATCGCGGCGCGGATACCGAAGGGGCTTTCATCAATCGAGTCCGGCTCAACCGTCAGATCAGCCTTGGTGTTGCGCACTGCAAAGCTGACGATCTGCGAGGCCTTATTGGCGAGGAAATAGGCTTCTTCATTGTCGAAATTGACGACTGCACAGCCTGCCTCGCGAACAAAATTGCCGAACAGGACGCGCAGATCCTCAATACTCTTGTGATCGAGGCTGACATTAAGCAGTACGCCGATAGTGGGCCGGTAAAGCGCAATAGAGCCATCGCTCTCATCCACTTCGCTCACGAAGATGTTGGGCCTGCCGATCCGAGCGCTGGCAAACGGGTTTTCGGCGCTAACGAAGTTTTTCATCACCGCGCCGTTCATCACGGTCGGGTCATATTTCGCCTCGCTCAAAATCCAGGCGATCATTCCGGTGACGGTCGATTTGCCCGAAGTGCCTCCAACCGCGATGGAGTAGCCCGCTTGGTTAAACAGGGTGGAGAGCAGTTCAGCACGGCTCATCCTCGGGCTGCCAAGCTCATTGGCACGCTGTACTTCGGGCACAGTGTCTTCCACCGCTGCCGAGGCCACAAGGATCTGATCCTCTGAGACCATCCCACTTCAGTCTTGCGTGAACAGGGTCTTGCCTGCGCTTTCGAGCCATTCGAATTTTTCAGGCGTGCGTCCCTGATCGCGGCTGCGGTCCGATCCCGCGACTGCGTGGCCCATGCCATGCACGATCTGCGCGAGCGGGAGCATGCCTGACCCGCCAATGCCGCAAAAGAAGAAAGGACGCCCGGAAATATCCAGTTCGATATCCGGAACGCTTACGACCTGATCCATGCGAATCATGGTTATTGGCTTGCACCCGGACTGACAAGCGACTTAGGTCCCCAATATGACGAAGATTGCAATTTGTGCCCCGGCATCGCCGATAACGCGCGAAGCGGCGGCGGTGACCGAGGCACTGGTGGCTGCCGAATTCCCGATGCACTCGGTGCATTTTCACGAGCAGTGCTTTGCGCGGGCGGGGCATTTTGCTGGCGATGATCTGATGCGGCTGACGGCCTTTCTCGAATGCGCCAATGATCCCGCCTTTGATGCGGTCTGGTTCGCACGCGGAGGCTATGGTTCAAACCGTATCGCAGAAGCTGCCATTGTGCGCCTAAACGAAGCTGCGCGGGCCAAGACCTATGTTGGCTTTTCCGATTGCGGTTACATCATGGGCGCGCTGTACAAGGCGGGTATCGGGCAATGCGCGCATGGCTCCATGCCGATCAACGCCAAGTCAGAGGAAGGCCGCGAGGCGGTACGCCGTGTCCTGCGCTGGTTCGCAGGGGACAATTCGGGGCTGGAGCCAAGCCTTGATGGAACGACGCCCACGGCTGCTTTCAACCTGATCACGCTCGCCATGATGGCACCGACACGGCTGATGCCTGATCTGACCGATCATATCCTGATGCTCGAAGAAGTGAGCGAGCATATGTATTCGGTGGACCGGATCTTCTTCTCCCTCTCTGGAAGCCTCCCGCGTCTGAAAGGTCTGCGCCTGGGTGATGTGGGCGACGTGCCTGAAAACGACCATCCCTTCGGGACCGAGTTGGAGGACATCGCCAAGTTCTGGTGCGCGCGGGCGGGTATTCCGTATCTGGGGAGAGCGCAGATCGGGCACACACCTTCCAACAGCGTTGTCCCCTTCGGGCTTGCTAGTCCCTTCAAGCGCTCTTAGGCGGCTGAGTGCAAGACTGACCGGGCCACCCCGCGCCCTCCACCCTTCCACCCGGATTGTATCCCGGTAGGCTCCGGGTGGAAGGGTGGAGGGCGCGGGTGGCTAGGGCCACAACAGAGAAACCCTCAATCCAAACTGCGCACCGCATGATGGCCC
>JBCBMN010000066.1:0-16465 GCA_039822745.1 Pseudomonadota bacterium
ACCGCTTCGCGCTCAATCAAGTCTGGCGCACGCTGGGCTTGTGTGTGGCGGTGTTGCTGGCTCCGGGCTGCGACGCTCTGGACACCGAAGGCGCGCGGCCAGACAGCGCGCTGGAATTTCCGCTGCCCGATCGTCCGCTGAGTCAGGAATCGGTGAGCGAGTTCTCCACCGAGGATGCACGTGATGAGCGCGGCGAGGCGACAAAAGTGATGGAACTGGCTGAAATCATGCCGGGTATGACCGTCGCAGACATTGGCGCTGGCGAGGGCTATTACACCGTTCGTCTGGCTGAGCGGGTGGGAGAGACCGGCCGCGTTCTGGCGCAGGACATTGATCGCGGCGCGCTTGATCGTCTGGGCAGCCGGGTTGAGCGCGAGCGGCTTGAGAATATCTCGATCAAATTGGGCGAACCGGACGATCCGCAGCTTCCCGTTGACAGTTTTGACCGGATCTTTCTGGTCCACGTCTATCACGAGGTGACCGAGCCCTACGCCTTTTTATGGCGCATGTGGCCCGCGCTTTCTGAAGGCGGCGAGATCATCGTGGTGGAAGCAGAGCGCCCCATCGGCCAGCAAGGCATACCGCACTCGCTGCTGTTCTGCGAATTTGAGGCCGTGGGCTACCATTTGCTCGAATTCACGGAAAAGCCCGATATTCAGGGGTATTTTGCCCGTTTTGAGCGGGGATCGGACCGCTCGGAGCCAGAGAAAATCGAAGTGTGCGCCAGCGGCGGGAATTGAATTTCCCTCGCGCTCCATACACTTATCAACCGCGGGTGTTCGCGCCCTTTTCCTCGCCAGAACGGGGTGCTAGGCGCAGCGGCCACTAGAATGGAAGAGACGAGGGGATCAACGGGAATGACAGGTTTCCCAACCAGCTTTGACAAGGAAGGGTTGCTCAAATGCGCTCGGGGCGAATTGTTCGGCCCAGGCAATGCGCAATTGCCCGCACCGCCCATGCTGATGATGGATCGGATTACCGACATCTCTGGCGATGGCGGCGAGCATGGTAAGGGCCATGTCGTCGCTGAATTTGATATCGCGCCTGATCTCTGGTTCTTCGATTGTCACTTCCCCGGCAACCCGATTATGCCCGGATGCCTTGGTCTTGACGGCCTTTGGCAGCTGACCGGCTTCAACCTTGGCTGGCGTGGCTGGAAAGGCCGCGGCTATGCTCTGGGTGTGGGCGAGGTGAAGCTCACCGGCATGGTGCGGCCTGAGCGCAAGATGCTGACCTATTACGTCGACTTCACAAAGGCCGTGCAAACCCGCCGGCTGACCATGGGGGTCGCCGATGGCCGGGTCGAGGCTGATGGGGAAGTGATCTACAACGTCAAAGACATGAAGGTCGCGCTTTCCGAAGCGTAAGCGGACCACAGGCATTAGAAAGATATTATGCGTCGCGTCGTCATCACAGGGCTGGGGATCGTCTCCTCGATCGGCAACAATGCAGATGAGGTGCTCGCCTCACTGAAAGCGGGCAAGTCCGGCATCACCTTTAACGAGGACATGGCCGAACACGGTTTTCGTTCGCAGATTGCCGGTGCGATAGATCTCAATGTCGCCGATCATGTCGATAAGCGCACCTTGCGCTTCATGGGACCGGGTGCTGCCTATTCCTATATCGCCATGGAACAGGCGATTGCCGATGCGGGGCTGGAGGAAAAGGACGTCATCAATCCGATGACCGGCGTGATCGCGGGCTCTGGCGGTCCGTCCACCTCGGCTATGCTGGCAGCGCATCAAACGGTTCTTAAAACCGGAGCGACCAAGCGGATCGGGCCATTTGCTGTGCCTAAGACGATGTCTTCAACGGTCAGCGCCAACCTTGCGACCGCCTATCAGATCAAGGGGATGAACCTCTCGATCACGTCCGCCTGTTCAACCTCGCTTCATTGCATCGGACTTGCCGCGCAGCAGATTGCGCTGGGCGTGCAGGATGTCATGTTTGGTGGCGGCGGTGAGGAATTGGATTGGACGCTGTCGTGCCTGTTTGACGCCATGGGTGCGATGTCGAGCAAGTATAACGACACGCCCGAGCGAGCCTCGCGCGCATTTGACGCGGACCGCGATGGGTTTGTGATCGGCGGCGGCGGAGCAATTGTCGTGCTGGAAAGCCTTGAACGCGCTCAGGCACGCGGTGCGAAGATCTATGCCGAAGTTACCGGCTTTTGCGCGACATCCGATGGGGCTGATATGGTCGCGCCTTCGGGCGAGGGCGGCGAGCGGGCCATGCGCGGCGCTTTGAACACGCTCAGTGCAGACCGCAAAGTCAGCTATATTAACGCGCATGGCACATCGACCCCGGTCGGGGATGTCGGTGAGATTGAGGCGGTGCGCCGGGTCTTTGGCGATGGCGCGACACCTCCTGTCAGTTCTACCAAGTCGATGACCGGGCACAGCCAAGGCGCAACCGGTGCGCAAGAGGCGGTTTACTGCCTGCTGGCGTTGGAACACGATTTCATCATCCCTTCGATCAATGTCGAAACGCTCGACCCTGCATTGAAGCCCGAAGAGATCGCGACGGCGCTGGTTGAGAATGCTGGGCTCGATACGGTGATGACCAACAGCTTTGGTTTTGGCGGCACGAATGGTTCGATGCTGCTTTCGAAATTTCACGGATAGGGCGAGTTGACCATGGGTGTGCTTGCAGGGAAACGTGGTCTTGTCATGGGCGTCGCGAATGAACGCTCGATTGCATGGGGCATTGCCAAGGCTTGTGCTGATGCGGGTGCTGAGTTGGCGTTCACCTATCAGGGCGAGGCATTTGGCAAGCGTTTGCAGCCACTGGCACAAAGCGTTGGCTCAGATGTCATGCTCGATGTTGATGTAACCGATGATGCATCGCTCGATGCGGCCTTTGGCGCTTTGCAAGAGCGCTGGGATACGCTCGACTTCGTCGTTCATGCGATTGCCTTTTCGGACAAGGCGGAACTGACAGGACGCATCCTCAACACATCGCGCGCGAACTTCAAGAACTCCATGGACATCTCCGCCTATAGCCTCATTGAGGTGGCACGCCGCGCCCATCCGATGATGGTGGATAATGGCGGAACACTGCTGACGCTGAGCTATATGGGCTCCAACCGCGTAACCCCCAGCTACAATGTCATGGGCGTGGCCAAGGCGGCGCTGGAGGCAGGGGTGCGCTATCTCGCCAATGATCTGGGGCCTGAAGGCATCCGTGTGAACGCGATTAGCCCGGGGCCGATGAAGACGCTCGCAGGCAGCGCTATTGGCGGCGCACGCAAGACCTTCAAGCACACCGAAGCCAACGCGCCGATGCGCAGCAACGCGACTTTGGAAGCGGTGGGCGGGACTGCCGTCTATCTGTGCTCGGATGCGGGCGCTTATACGACTGGAGAGATCATCCGCGTCGATGGCGGTTTTCACGTCCTTGGTATGCCTCAGCACGAGAACCTCTGACGGGGCGGTCTGTTCAGGTAATGTCCATTCTTGCTGACCATACTCGCGGGTTCTTGGTTGCTTTGAGTGAGACAGGAGCCTGATCGGATATGCAGCAAAGGGATGACAGAAAGCCGCCACCGCTCGGCTATCTGCTGCGCGAAATACCCAATCTTGCGCTGATCTGGTCCAGTCCTGTGCGTCCTGTCCGTGTGAGCAACGCGCATGGCAGCCCCCAAGAGAGTTCACCAGTGCTCGTTTTTCCGGGGATTCTCTCGCACGATTCCGCGACCTCCCTGATGCGCCGGACACTCAGAGCTTCGGGCTATTACGCTCATGCCTCGCGCCTTGGCGTGGTGACGGGCATGACTCCGGCTTTGGTCGCCAAGGCGGAAGAGCGGCTTGATGAAGTCTACCGCAAGCATCGGCGGCCCGTCACTCTGATCGGCATCAGTCTCGGCGGTCTTTATGCCCGCGTTCTGGCGCAACGCCATCCGGACAAGGTTAGGCTGGTGATGACCTTGGGCACCCCGTTTTCTGGAGACCGCCGCGCGAACAATGCCTGGCGGGTTTATGAGGCGATCAACGATCACAGCGTCGACAATCCGCCTTTTAAAGACGATCCCAAGCAAAAGCCCAAGGCGCATACGATTGCGATCTGGTCCCCTTATGATGGCGTGATTGCGCCAGCTTGTTCACGCGGAGAAGCGGGCGAGCGCGATATTGCCATCGAAGTGCCCGAGCGGCATTTTGAATTCTCCGCCAGCCGCCGTTCGATCAACCGGATTTTGAAGCTGCTCGAAGAGTACGCCTAGCTCTGACCAGCGGGCCCACACGCTCAGCCAATCAGCGCAGTCAGAACCTGATCGGGCGGGCGATGCCCGTCAGCCCAGAACCGGATATTGGCGATGACTTTCTCGCCCGAAGCCTCGCGTCCTTCTGCGGTTGCGCTGCCAATATGCGGGAGCGTCATGACATTGGGATGGTCGAGCAGCCCTTGGGCGACATTGGGCTCATCAGGATAGACGTCGAGACCTGCTCCGGCGAGCTTGCCGGAATGCAAAGCCTCAATCAGGGCATCCAGATCAATGAGTTCGCCGCGCGCTGTGTTGATGATGCTGGCCCCCGGCTTCATCATCCCGATCCGGTGAGCATCGATCAGTCCGCGCGTCTCTTCTGTCAGCGGACAGTGGAGTGTCAGGATGTCCGCCTCGCTCACCAGCGCATCCACGCTGTCGACAAAGCGAGCGCCGAGCATTCTTTCAACCGCGTCGGGCAATCTTTTGCGATTGGTGTATGCGATTTCAAGGCCAAAGGCGCGGGCACGGTGGGCAACCGCCTGACCAATGCGCCCCATGCCGACAATGCCGAGCACCTTGCCGCCCAATCTGCGGCCCAACAGGCCTGAGGGCGCCCAGCCGGTCCACTCGCCACGCCGGACGAGCTGCGTGCCTTCACGAATGCGGCGCGGCACTCCGATAATGGCGGCCATTGCGATGTCGGCGGTGTCATCGGTGAACACACCGGGCGTGTTGGTGACGAGGATCTTGCGCTGTGCCGCTGCTTTCAGGTCAATATGCTCAGTGCCTGCACCAAAACTTGCGATCAGGCCCAGACTGTCGCCCGCAGCTGCAATCATCTCGGCGGTGATGCGGTCCGTCACGGTGGGCACCAGAACGTCGCAATTCTGCATCGCTGCAACAAGCGCATCTTCGCTCATTGGCGTGTCTTGGGGGTTGAGCGTTGCATCATACAACTCGCTCATCCGCGCTTCGACACTTGGCATAAGCTGGCGAGTGACAACGACCCGAGGCTTGCCGGATGGAAAGTGCGGAGGAGTGTGTGATGCGACCATGGCAATAGCGCTAATGGCAGGGAGGCAGGGCGGTCAAGCATTCAGCTGCTACACGCACTTGAAGAGAGGGCGAGGCTCTGGCTAAGACCTTGGCCATCATGGGAAAGCAACCGATTGTTCTGGCGATTCTTGCTGTGGCTCTTGGCGCCCTTATGGTCTCGGTAGAGGCCGGGGCGCAGGACCGCGAGCTGCCTTATTGGGCCTCGCTGCGTTATGATGAGACTCGCATGCGCGTTGGGCCAAGCCGTGAATATCCGATCGACTGGGTGTACCGGCGGAAGGGACTGCCGCTCAAAGTCATCCGCAGCCGAGATGAATGGAACTTGGTCGAAGACCCTGACGGCACACAAGGTTGGATCGCTCAAAGTCAGTTGTCGCGCCGCCGCGCTGCCCTGGTGATCGGCGAAGAGCTGGCGGTGCTACGCGAAGAGCCTCAGCCGACGGGCAAGCTACGCTGGCGCGCAGAGCCCGGCGTGGTCGCTCAACTCCTCCGATGCCGCGAAGGCTGGTGCGAGATTGACGTCACCGGACGCACCGGATGGGTCGAAGCAGAGCGCCTTTGGGGCGATGAAGACCTAATCGCAGAGACCGGGAATAGTGAGGCAGGGGAATAAGGCAGCCAAGCCTCATTCCCCGACTTGCCCCATTCAGATCATTTCGACAGCCACTGCGGTTGCCTCGCCTCCGCCAATGCACAGGCTTGCAATACCCTTGGTCTTGCCCTGCTTTTTCAGCGCATTGAGCAGCGTCACGATGATCCGCGTGCCCGACGCGCCGATTGGGTGACCCAAAGCCGTCGCGCCGCCATTTACATTGATCTTTTCATGCGGGATGCCAATGTCGCGCATCGCGAACATGGCGACGCAGGCAAAGGCCTCGTTCACTTCCCACAGATCGACCTCGTCAATGCTCCACCCGGTCTTCTCGAGAATCTTCTGAATTGCGCCCACGGGTGCGACGGTGAAGTCCTTTGGTTCACGCGCGTGGGCTGCAAGGCCAACAACCTTTGCAATCGGCGTCTGGCCATTTTCGCTGGCAACACTCTCGCGTGTGAGAACAACGGCAGCAGCGCCGTCAGAGATCGAGCTTGAAGTGGCGGCGGTGATCGTGCCGTCCTTGGCGAAGGCAGCACGTAGAGCGGGGATCTTATCCGGGCGGCCCTTGCCGGGCTGTTCGTCGGTGTCGACGGTGACCTCGCCCTTGCGGGTCGCATATGTCACGGGCACGACTTCATCAGCGAAGGCTCCGTTTTCAATCGCGGCATTGGCCCGCGCGAGACTTTCGATCGCATATCCGTCCATGTCTTCGCGGGTCAGCTGATATTCGTCAGCCGTCGACTGTGCGAAACTGCCCATGGCGCGGCCTTCTTCGTAAGCATCCTCCAGCCCGTCCAGGAACATGTGGTCATAGCTGGTATCATGGCCAAGGCGCGCGCCAGAGCGGTGCTTTTTGAGGAGGTAGGGCGCGTTGGTCATGCTCTCCATGCCGCCAGCAACGATATAGTCCACCGTGCCGCTCGCCAGAGCCTCCGCGCCCATGATGACGGTTTGCATACCGCTGCCGCATACCTTGTTGACGGTGGTGGCCTGAACGGACTTTGGCAGACCCGCCTTGACCATGGCCTGCCGAGCGGGAGCCTGACCAAGACCTGCCGGGAGCACACAGCCCATATAGGCGCGGTCAAACTTGTCGCCCTCTACCCCAGAGCGCTCCACCGCTGCCTTCACTGCGGTTGCACCAAGATCGGTCGCGGAGACATCGGATAGCGCGCCTTGCATCCCGCCCATCGGCGTGCGCGCATAAGAGAGGATAACAATCGGATCATCTGCGGAGAATTGTGTCATGGTGTCGATCCTTTGAAATGAGAAACGGGGTGTTGCGCGTGAATTTAGGATCGCGTGAGCCGCTTGGCAATCGCAGTGGGTTCGACAATTGGTCTTACAATAGTCCGCATGAGCGCTTGCAAGCGGGCGTGCTTTGAGCGACAAAAGTCGCAAATCGAAACTAAATTGATGCGAGAGAGAGGGATCATGGCCGACGACCGCCGCGAGGAACAAGAACAGCTTTTGAAACTGCAGCGTGACGCTTTCACCGCATCACGGCCAGAGCCGATGTCTATGCGCAAGGATCGGATCAAACGTGCGATGGCGCTGCTTAAGGATCATGGTGAGAAATTTGCGAAAGCCATGAGTGCCGATTTTGGCAGTCGTTCTGAATTTCAAAGCATGCTGACCGATATCAACAGCACGATCGAATTCGGTAATTACGCACTCAAGAACATGGATAAGTGGGCGAAGACTGACAAACGTTCGCTTCGTTTCCCTCTGTCGCTGATGGGGGCGAAGGCCGAAGTTCGATACGAGCCAAAGGGCGTGATTGGCATCCTCTCGCCATGGAACTTTCCGGTCAATCTCGCTTTTGGTCCGCTCATGCAGGTGTTTGCTGCAGGCAATAGAGCAATGATCAAGCCGAGCGAGTTTACCGAACGCACCAGCCTTTTGATGGCTGAACTGGTCGATGAATACTTTACGCGCGACGAACTGGCAGTGATCACGGGTGGCCCGGAAGTAGCTGCTGCATTTTCCTCGTTGCCTTTCGACCACCTCGTTTTCACCGGCTCCACCGCGACCGGCCGCATCGTGATGCAGGCGGCTGCGAAGAACCTAGTTCCCGTGACGCTGGAGCTGGGCGGCAAGTCGCCGGTGATCATGGGCGCGAGCGCAGACTTCGCCAAGGCGGGTGAGCGGATCGCGATGGGCAAAATGCTGAATGCCGGCCAAATCTGTCTGGCACCCGATTACATGTATGTGCCCGAGGATAAGCAGGACGAAGCGGTTGCCGGGGTCGCGAGCGGTGTCTCCAACATGTACCCGACCCTGCTCGAAAACGATGATTATTCCTCTATCGTCTCGGATCGCCATTTTGAGCGGCTTCAGGGTCTGGTCGAAGACGCGCGTGACAAGGGCGCGGAGGTGATCGAAGTCAATCCGGGGAATGAAGACTTCGGCAATGCCAATCAGCGCAAGATGCCGCTTAACATCGTCAAGAATGTCACCGATGAAATGAAGGTCATGCAGGAGGAAATCTTCGGCCCGGTCCTCCCGGTCAAGACCTACAAGTCAATCGACCAAGCAGTTGATTACGTGAACGAAAATGACCGCCCACTTGGCCTGTATTACTTTGGCGAAGACAAGAGCGAGCGGGAGCGAGTTCTGACCCGGACAATCTCTGGCGGCGTCACCACCAATGATGTGCTGTTCCACGTTTCGATGGAAGACTTGCCGTTTGGTGGCGTCGGCCCGTCCGGCATTGGCAGCTATCACGCGATCGAGGGCTTCCGCGAATTCAGCCATGCTCGTGCAGTCTATCAGCAGACGAAGGTGGATGTGGCCAAGCTGAGCGGGTTCAAGCCACCCTATGGCAAGAAGGCCAAGGCAGAGGTGTAGGCGACTTAACGTGCTTCAACATTCGGGTCTGTTTCAGAGGCCTGTCTGTGTTGCACCGGCAGTTGCGTAAGGAAGGGCGGGGCGCCGGCCGCCGCCCAACGCCCCGCCGGCGCAACGACTGTTTCGTTTGACGCAACACATATACGCAGTTTCGCCCGAGTCGCGCACTTGCGTCGATTCAGCGACGGGCCTAGGTGGCACTTGGGATAAATCATCTTGGACGAAAATGCTGTGATCGACCTCAGCCAATATCTTCCGATATTGCTCTTCATCTTTATCGCTTTGGGCCTGTCTGTGCTCTTCGTGTTTCTACCGATGGGCGTCTCTCGCCTGACCGGCGCGCACAACCCGGATGCGGAAAAGCTGTCTGAGTATGAATGCGGGTTTCCGGCCTTTGAAGATGCGCGCAGCCAGTTTGATGTGCGGTTCTACCTAGTCGCAATCAGCTTCATCATTTTCGACCTTGAAGCCGCGTTTCTGTTTCCTTGGGCGGTGAGCCTGGGTGAGACGGGCTGGGTTGGCTGGATCGGCATGATGACCTTCCTCGCAATTCTGGCCATTGGCCTCACTTACGAGTGGAAGAAGGGAGCTCTGGACTGGGAATGAGCAACTCCTCCAACACGATTATCACGCCCCCGACGGCGCCTTTGAACGCAGCCGAAGCCGCGCAGATGATGCCGACAGCGCAGGGCGGCGAAGTCAAGCAGCCGGATGCGGAGTATTTCAACGCGCTCCAAACTGAAGTGAATGACAAGGGCTTCCTCGTCACCTCGACAGAGGACGTGTTCAACTGGGCGCGCACGGGTTCGCTATGGTGGATGACCTTTGGCCTTGCGTGCTGCGCGGTTGAGATGATCCATGTGAACATGCCGCGCTATGACATGGAGCGCTTTGGCGCTGCCCCGCGCGCAAGCCCGCGTCAGTCAGACCTGATGATCGTGGCGGGTACGCTGTGCAACAAAATGGCTCCCGCTCTGCGCAAGGTCTATGATCAGATGTCTGATCCCAAATATGTAATCAGCATGGGGTCATGCGCCAATGGTGGCGGCTATTATCACTACAGCTATTCGGTTGTGCGTGGCTGTGATCGTATTGTGCCGGTTGATATTTATGTGCCCGGATGCCCTCCGACCGCCGAAGCGCTGCTTTATGGCGTGATGCAGCTACAGCGCAAAATCCGCCGCGTCGGCACGATTGAGAGGTAGGCGCGTAAAATGGTCGCTCATTCCGCCCCCAAATTTGCTTCCAATGAAGGCGTGCTCGATGCCCTGTTGGCGAGCGTCAGCGTCTGGCTGACAAGCTCGCGCGAGGAACACGGCGAGATCATTCTCACCGCCAAGCGCGACCAGATCGAGACCGTGCTGCGCACTCTGCGAGACGATCATGAATACCAGCAGCTGATGGAGATCGCGGGCGCGGATTATCCTGATCGCCCGGAGCGCTTCGAAGTCGTCTACATGCTGCTGAGCCTCACGCGCAATCACCGTATCATGGTCAAGCTGTCGACCGATGAAAATTCGCCTGTGCCGACGGTCACGACCCTTTGGCCCAATGCCGGTTGGCTCGAACGTGAAGTGTTTGACATGTACGGCGTGACGTTTGCGGGCAATAAGGACCTGCGCCGCATCCTCACCGATTACGGCTTTGAAGGGCACCCGTTCCGCAAGGACTTCCCGATGACCGGCTATACCGAGCTGCGGTATTCCGAGGACGAAAAGCGCGTCGTTTATGAGCCCGTTGAGCTTGCGCAGGACATGCGGACTTTTGATTTCCTCAGCCCGTGGGAAGGCTCGGACTACGTGCTTCCCGGCGATGAGAAAGCGGCCGAGCCAGAGCCTGAAGCCGAGGCCGATGAGGAACCAGAAGAGCCCAAGGACGGCGTCGCGTTCGAAATCGCTGATGAGGAGGGTGAGGACTGATGAAAATCGAAGAATCGCCCACGACTGACGGCGAAGTCATCACCAATTACACGATCAATTTCGGCCCCCAGCACCCGGCTGCGCACGGCGTTTTGCGCATGGTGATGGAGCTGGATGGCGAAGTGATCGAGCGTGTCGATCCGCATATCGGCCTGCTGCATCGCGGCACAGAGAAGCTGATTGAGCAGAAGACCTATCTGCAGGCGCTGCCCTATTTTGATCGCTTGGATTACTGCTCCCCGCTGTGTCAGGAGCATTCCTATGTGCTCGCGATTGAGAAGCTGCTCGATCTCGAAGTGCCCGAACGCGCGCAATATCTGCGCGTGCTGTTCGCTGAGCTGACGCGCATCTGCAACCACATGCTCAATATGGGCGCGCACGTTCTGGATGTGGGCGCGTTCACGCCGAACCTGTGGATCATGGATCTGCGCGAAGACTGCATGAACTTCTTCGAGCGGGCCTCTGGCGCGCGGATGCACTCGGCCTGGTTCCGCCCCGGGGGTGTGCATCAGGATGTACCGGAAAAGCTGCTGGTCGATATTGGCGACTGGCTCGACAACCGGTTCTTCCAGCTTTTCGACGATGCGATGAGCCTCGTCATCGACAACCGCATCTTCAAGCAGCGCAACGTCGATATCGCCGTGGTCAGCCGCGATGATGCGGTGGCGTGGGGCTTCTCAGGCCCGATGATCCGTGCTGCGGGCATTGCGTGGGATATCCGCAAGTCGCAGCCCTACGATGTCTATGACCGGATGGAGTTCGACATTCCGGTCGGCACCAATTCCGATTGTTATGACCGCTTCATGGTGCGCGTGAAGGAAGTTCGCGAGAGCGCCAAGATCATCAAGCAGTGCTTGCGTGACATGCCCGAAGGCCCGATTGCCAGCACCGACGGCAAGGTCTCTCCGCCCAAGCGCGGTGAGATGAAGCAGTCGATGGAAAGCCTGATCCACCACTTCAAGCTCTACACCGAAGGCTTCCACGTTCCGGCGGGCGAAGTCTATGTCGCGACCGAAAGCCCCAAGGGCGAGTTCGGCGTCTATTTGGTGAGCGATGGTTCGAACAAACCCTACCGCTGCAAAATTCGCCCGACCGCGTTCAGCCACCTCCAGGCGATGGAATTCATGAGCAAAGGCCACATGCTGCCCGACGCAACCGCCATTCTGGGCGCGATTGATGTGGTGTTCGGGGAGTGTGACCGGTGACGCGATTGAATTGGATTAGTTTGGCCGTTTCGTTTCTAGTGTTCTACGGCATCGCCAGAATGGTTGACCTGGATCTGGGCTATTTCGGAGCGGCCTTGTTGATCGCAGCCGGGGCCTTCTTTGTAGCGGCCGCTATTAGTCCACGTGCTCGGGAGGCGAATAATGGCTGACCGCACACCCGCACCCGATACACCTGAACTGCGCGCGCGCTGGGGCTCTTTCGAATGGACGAAAGAGAACAAGGCTAAGGCGGATTATCACATCGCCAAATACCCCGATGGCCGCCAGAAATCGGCTGTCATGGCGCTGCTCGATCTGGGTCAGCGTCAGGTTGGCGCAGAGACCGATACGCAAGGCTGGCTGCCGCTGCCGGTGATCGAGTATATCGCCGGTTACCTCGACATGCCGGTGATCCGCGTCCTCGAAGTTGCGACCTTCTATTTCATGTACAACATGAAGCCGGTGGGTAAATATCACGTGCAGGTCTGCGGTACGACACCGTGCATGCTGCGCGGGTCTGACGATATTATCAGCGCGTGCAAGGCGCGTGGCATGGCCAAGGGTGAAGTCTCGCAAGACGGTCTCTGGACCCTCACCGAAGTCGAATGCATGGGCAATTGCGCCACCGCGCCAATGGTTCAGATCAACGACGACAATTACGAAGACCTGACGGTGGAGCGCCTTGATGCCGTACTCGACGCACTGGCGAAGGGTGACCAACCTAAGGCAGGCACGCAAGAGCCGGGCCGTCATACCTCTGAGCCTTCGGGCGGTCCGACGACGCTCAAGGAAATGGTCGACTCCAATCACGACTACCGAGGTGAGTGGTGAGCGACGAAGGTAAGGACACAACCGACTATCGGGCGCTTGGCATCACCTTCATGATGCTGGGCGTGAGCATGGGTATCACCTTCGGCATCACGCTGGGTTGGATGTTTGCGCCCGTTGGACTGGCCTTCTTTGGCGTAGGTATCAGCTACCTTGCCAAGGTGGAGAAGGGCGAATGAACGGCGGCACCATCGCTTTCGCCTTTGCGGGCCTGATCGCCTTTTGTGTGGGCGCTTACATCGCGGCCACAGGCGAGCGAGCTTTGGGCGTTACCTTTATGGGGTTGGGGTTGGTTTTTCAGGCGCTGTGTTTGCGCCAACTCAGAATGGCCAAGGCGGCTGATCAAGCGAATGAGGGATCTGACGATGCTGGCAGATAAGGACCGCATCTTTACCAATGTCTATGGCTTCCAGGATTGGGGCCTCAAGGCAGCGCAGATGCGCGGGGATTGGGACAACACCAAGGCCCTGATTGAGCGCGGGCAGGACGCGATCATCGAAGAGATCAAGGCTAGCGGCTTGCGCGGCCGGGGCGGGGCGGGCTTCCCCACGGGGCTGAAGTGGTCCTTCATGCCCAAAGAGAGCAAGGACGGTCGGCCAAGCTTCCTCGTCATCAACGCCGACGAATCTGAGCCGGGATCGTGCAAGGACCGTGAAATTCTGCGCCATGATCCGCACAAACTCGTCGAAGGCGCGCTGGTTGCCGGTTTCGCGATGCGCGCGCGGGCGGCCTATATCTATATTCGCGGCGAATATATCCGCGAGGCCGAAACGCTGCAGGCCGCGATTGACGAGGCTTATGACGCGGGGCTCATCGGCAAGAATGCGAGCGGCTCAGGCTACGACTTTGACGTCTTCATGCATCGCGGCGCCGGCGCTTACATCTGCGGCGAAGAGACCGCGATGATCGAAAGCCTTGAAGGCAAGAAAGGCCAACCGCGCCTGAAGCCTCCGTTCCCGGCAGGCGCAGGCCTTTATGGCTGCCCGACCACGGTCAACAATGTTGAGAGCATTGCGGTTGTGCCCACGATCCTTCGCCGCAGCGCGGCGTGGTTCAAGGGCTTCGGGCGTGAGAACAATGCGGGCACCAAGCTGTTCCAGATCAGCGGGCATGTCGAAAAGCCTTGCGTAGTTGAGGAATCGATGAGCATCCCCTTCGAGGAGCTGATCGAGAAGCATTGCGGCGGCATTCGCGGCGGTTGGGACAATCTGCTCGCGGTTATTCCAGGCGGTTCTTCGGTGCCGCTGGTCCCTGCTGAGCAAATCCGCCAAGCGCCGATGGATTTTGACGGGTTGAAAGAACTGGGAAGCGGTCTGGGGACTGCTGCCGTCATCGTGATGGACAAGTCCACCGACATCGTGCGCGCGATCAGCCGTCTGAGCTATTTCTACAAGCACGAAAGCTGCGGCCAGTGCACGCCATGCCGTGAGGGCACCGGATGGATGTGGCGCGTTATGGAACGCCTGCGCACGGGCGATGCCGCGATCGAGGAAATCGATATGCTGCACGAAGTGACCAAGCAGGTGGAGGGCCACACGATCTGCGCGTTGGGCGATGCAGCGGCATGGCCGATCCAGGGCCTCATCCGCCACTTCCGCCCCGAGCTGGAGCGCCGGATCATCGAGCATAACTTGCAATTCGAGCCAGAGGTTCGGGAGGCTGCGGAGTGAGACTATTGTTCATCCTTTGCTTTGCCAGCTTGTCCCTCGCTGGACCGCTTCATGCTCAAGAGTATGAAGCGCCGACGGGTACGCGCATGAAGGAAAAGAAAGAGCGCCCCAAGACACGGCCAAAAAAGAACCAGGATGACGCTGAAGCTCGACTTCTTGTAAATCGTTTCGGCAAATGCATTTTTGACCGCCGCAAGGAACAGTCTGTGCAGTTGCTGAGTGTTAGTGACTATAAGGCAATTGACTACCAAAACTTGGGTTCGGGGGAGTTTATTCTCACAAATCAAGTACTTATGGATGATTGCCTTGGGCGCGCGCGACGAGGCGGAATCACCGGCATGGCAATGACGTTTTCCAACATTGTCTTGAGAAATGCGCTGACCGAAGCCGCATATCTGGATACCTACAGCAAACGCGAAACGCCGATTGAGATTTCTGAAGATGCGCCTGAATTCCTAGCGAACCGCTTCTTTGTTCAAGGCGCTACTTATGAAGACGCCAGGGTCTCGGCTTCCCTTGCTGATTGTGTAGTGCATAGAGAGCCTGCGCTGGCGCACGCTATTCTGTATACAAAGCCCGGCTCCGACGATGAGAAAGAGGCCGTGATGGCAATCGTCCCGGCAGTGAGTGGATGCATTCCTTCAGGCATCGAACTTCGCCTGAATGTGAAAAGCATCAGAGCGTTTGTCGCCGATGGGCTTTGGGCACGCATTTACTATGGCAAATTGGCCGGAAATTCAGAAGGTTCTGACTAATGCCTAAAGTCACCGTAGACGGCGAAGAGATCGAAGTCCCGGCGGGCGCGACGGTTCTGCAGGCGTGCGAGCTTGCGGGTAAGGAAATCCCGCGTTTCTGCTATCACGAGCGCCTCAGCATCGCTGGCAATTGCCGCATGTGTCTGGTCGAAGTGAAGCCCGGACCGCCCAAGCCGCAGGCTTCTTGCGCGCTTCCTGCGGGTGAGGGTCAGGAGATCCGCACCGACACGCCGATGGTCAAGAAGGCGCGCGAAGGGGTGATGGAGTTCCTGCTCATCAACCACCCGCTCGATTGCCCGATCTGCGATCAGGGCGGCGAGTGCGATCTGCAAGACCAGTCGATGACCTATGGCCGCGGGGTTGCGCGCACGCAGGAACATCGCCGCGCGGTCACCGAGAAATATATGGGCCCCCTGATCAAGACGGTCATGACCCGCTGCATTCACTGCACACGCTGCGTGCGCTTCTCCGAGGAGATTGCCGGGGTCGATGAAATCGGCGCGCTCTATCGCGGCGAGGACATGCAGATCACGACCTATCTGGAACAAGCTGCAGCGCATGAGCTTTCCGCCAATGTGATTGATTTGTGCCCGGTCGGCGCTCTCACATCGCGGCCTTACGCCTTCGAAGCGCGTCCGTGGGAATTGAAGCGCACAATGAGCATTGACGTCTCTGACGCGGTAGGCGCGAACATCTCGCTCCATTCCAAGGGCCGCGAAGTCATGCGGGCTTTGCCGCGTGTGAACGACGATGTGAACGAGGAATGGCTGTCGGATAAAGGCCGCTATCAGGTCGATGGGCTGACAAAGCGGCGTCTCGACCGTGTCTATGTCCGCAAAGACGGCAAGCTCGCCGCATCGGACTGGAACGAGGCCTTTGGCGCAATCGCTGATCAACTGGGTTCCGATAAAACCTCTATCGCAGCTGTGGCGGGCGATATGATCGATTGCGAGACGATGTTCGCGGCCAAGGCTCTGCTTAAGGCTTGCGGCTCATCGTTGATCGAAGCGCGCCAGACGGGCATGACCTACGATGTCTCGAACATCGCGGCGGTCAATTTCAACTCGACACTGGCAGGGATCGAGACCGCTGATGCGATCCTGATCATCGGAAGCCACATTCGCTGGGAAGCCGCGCTGGTTAATACGCGCATCCGCAAGGCGGTGAAAGCTGGGGCCAAGGTTTTCGTGATCGGGCCGGAATGGGACACGACCTATCCAGCGACTTTCCTCGGCGAAGATCTGAAAGTCCTCAACCGCATTCCCAAGGCTCTGGGCGATGCGATGAAGGCAGCCGAGCGCCCAGCGGTTATCCTTGGCGGCGCGGCTCTGGCAAAGGGTGCGCTGGCACCGGCGCTCAAGCTGATCGACAAGTTCGGCCTCG
>JBCBMN010000067.1:0-16216 GCA_039822745.1 Pseudomonadota bacterium
TGTACAGTGGGAACAGGCAGATCAGACTCCTTCGCCAATTCAGCCGCGCTCACTCGCCCATCGCCGCAATGCGCAGCAGCCTGGCCCATGATGATCACAGCATAATCAGCAAGATTGGATAGACGCATTGGATGCGACAGGCCTCTTATTGCGAGCGACTCTTAAATCGGAGTGATTGAGTCGGATTTCAAATACGGGCAATTTGATCCGATTTCAAGCGCCAGCAATCGGCAACCAGAGCTTCGCCGCCGCTCTGCGCAAAATTCTGAGCGCCGGAGGTCTCAGTCCTCCAGCAGTTTCCGGCCGGTCAGCCCATGCCCGCCAGGATCAAGCATTTCCTGCGCAAGCCGCTCTTTGGCGAGCATTTTTGGTGTGTGACCGGTATACCGCCGGATATCATGAATGAGATGCGCCTGATCAAAGTAGGCCTCAAGAACCTCATCGCGCAGATCGCCGGAAAGCTGATCATTGGCCAGCAGCATAGCCGCGCGGATGGCACGGTATCGCTTAACCAATTGCGCGGGTGGAACGCCGTAATAGCGACGGCAAAGACGCTGGACCTGTCGCTGGCCCAGACTGACACTTGCATAAAGAGCTTTGACCGGAGGACTGAATGCGCTGTCGAGCCATGTCTCAATCGCCTCAAGCAATTTCACATGGTCCTTCGACGGCATACGTCCTGGCAGAAGGCAGACGCTACGAATGAAATCTTCGACCGCGCGACAATACTCAACCGGCGTGATCTCTCCGGCATTACACCGCGCCAAGTCTGCCTCCAGCGGATTGAGGAGGTCGCTCGGAACAACCTTTTCGACGGGAAAGGCGCTGTCATGCACTTCGTCGGCTGCCATCCCGGAAAGCGCGGCCCAACCCAAAGGGGTAAGGGACGCACCAACCTGCAGGACCGGGCCTTCAAACACTATCGGCGCTGCACGCAGCATAGGTGCGCTCAGTGTCAGGTCGCTTGATTTCGCCGGTCCCGTCTCAGGATAATCGACCGAGACGCCGCCCTCCACAAACGAGAGCAACTGCCCCGAATAGGCAGGCATCATTCCCTCGGTTCGCGCGTCAGTAGTGCGCATGATGAATAGCGAGTGCACCAATCCGGTCATGTCACCAGACGCCTGGATGAACTCGAGACTTGGGAAAGAGGCCACATCCTCGGCCATCAGCGCGAGACCCAAGCCGCGTTCCTGCCACCCGCGAGCAAACCGTTTCCACATTCACAGCCCGACGGGCCCACACTGCGGGCGCCAAAGCCGATCGGCAACTCAGAGAAATTCATTACAGTGTCCTGGTGCGACCAATTTTTTGTCACGCGGGAGGACAGAGACGCGCCCCCATGCGTCTTTGATCATGAGATACAAGCATTTCGGGAAGGATCACAACGCCAAAAGAAATTCCAAGATCAAAAGACCAATTGATTGTTGTTTTTTGATCAAGTGAACAAAAAAAGGGCGACCTGATTGCAGGCCGCCCTGAAGTTGAGGAACTCTTTGCAATGCTGCTCCGAGCCCTTCGGGTCGCAGGTGTGGTTTTAGTCAGCAGATCCAAAAGAAAATTGTATGCAACCGTCAATTCGCCTTGGCCCAGCGAGAGTGGCCGGACACGCCATCGAGACAGCTGTGTTTTCAACTGGAAACTCAGGATGTTGCCCTGACCCTGTTGAAGTACGTCCATCTATCTTTTGCTTTGATGACGCGATGCGATAGGGGAATTGCATGCTGTTTCGCCTCGCTCGCCCTGCAATTTTCGCTCTTGATTCGGAAACCGGACACCGGCTCGCAATCGCCGCCTTAAAGGCCATGCCTACACGCGGGGGCCGGTCCTCCTTGGCAAAGCAAGGCGGCGCTTCGATCAATGTGGCCGGCCTTGAATTTCCCAATCCGGTCGGGGTGGCTGCCGGCTTTGACAAGGATGCAGAAGTGCCTGACGCGCTGTTTGGCCTTGGCTTTGGATTTACAGAAGTGGGATCGATCACGCCCAAGCCTCAGGCAGGCAATCCCAAGCCACGCCTGTTCCGATTGGTGGAGGACGATGCGGTGATCAATCGCATGGGCTTCAACAATGCCGGGAGCGAGAAGGCGATTGAGCGTTTGAAGGCACGTTCAGCTAGACCGGGCATTCTCGGGATCAATATTGGGGCGAACAAGGATTCGGCTGATCGCATCGCCGATTATGCCGCGATGGCCCGGATGATGACGCCTTATGCAAGCTACCTGGCGGTCAATGTTTCCAGCCCCAACACTCCCGGCCTCAGGGCCCTGCAGGACGAAAGCGCGCTCACCGCTCTAATTGACGGTGTAATCGAAGCGCGCGACGCGGTGGCCGGCGCGCACGTCCCTCCCGTATTCCTGAAAGTCGCGCCCGATCTCGAAAAGGCGGATATCGATGCGATTGCCCGCATTGCGCTGGACAAGCAGCTGGGCGCGCTGATCGTCTCCAACACCACTACTGGTCGGCCCGATCTCAAATCTCACCACGCCGGGGAAACAGGCGGGCTAAGCGGCGCGCCCCTGCGAGAACTCGCGCTCCAGCGGGTGAGAGACTTCCGCGAGGCAACCGGTGGCGAGATTCCACTCATTGGCGTTGGCGGCATCGCGACCGCCGAACACGCATGGCAACGCATTCGGGCGGGGGCGAGTCTGATCCAGCTATATTCGGCCATGGTCTATGAAGGGCCCGGTCTGGGAGCACGGATCGCGAGTGGAATTGAGCGGCTAATGCGCCGCGATGGCTTTGCAAGCGTTGCAGAGGCGGTGGGAACCGAATAGCACGCATGGCCATGACATTGCGCCGCCTCACGAAATCCGCCTTCGCTCTCAGTCTCGCCATGCTGCTTACCGCGTGCCCGCCACCCGGCGGCATGCCAAGCGCAAGCCCCGGGCCCGTCGCAACCGAAGCCAATCGTGGCAATGGCGCGGTGAGCGCCGCTGATCCCCGTGCGCAGGCAGCAGGCGAAGAGATTCTGGCGAAAGGCGGATCGGCCACGGACGCAGCCATCGCCGTTATGCTCGCCTTGACGGTGGTTGAACCGCAAAGCTCCGGCATTGGCGGAGGCGGCTTCCTTGTCCATGCTGGCGAGAGCGGCGTGACGACTTTCGATGGGCGTGAAACGGCTCCTGCCGCGGCAACGCCCAACCGCTTCCTTGACGCCGATGGCAATCGCTTGCCGCGCGAGACGCGGGTTCTCTCAGGCCTTAGCGTCGGTGTGCCGGGCAATGTCGCTTTGGCCGCTAAAGCGCACTCGCAATATGGCAAGCTGGAATGGGCCGAGCTGTTCAAACCCGCCATCCGCCTGGCAAGCGAGGGGTTCCGCATGAACCGCCGTTTGAACGAATCGCTCAACCGTTCGAAGGGGCGCGCTGACAAGACCGAAGCGGCCAAGGGGATCTTCTTCGGTGAGGATGGCGAAGCGCTCCCTGTGGGCGCGATTGTCCGCAATCCCGATTTTGCCCGCACGCTGGAATCGCTTTCCGCGGCGGGTCCGCGCTTTATGTATTTCGTCATGGCAGAGCGACTTGCGGGCTATATCGCGGCCGAGACACCGCAAGATGGCGCAATGGTGACGGCAGACATTGACGCCTATGCCGCCAAACTGCGTGATCCGGTTTGCGGTCGTTATCGCAGTTACAAGATTTGCGGCATGGGCCCACCCTCTTCCGGTGGAGTGGCTGTTGCCCAGATGCTCGGCCAGCTTGAGCGGTTCGACATCGCAGCCATGGGACCAGACAGCGCGACCTTCTGGCACCTGTTCCTCGAATCGCAGCGGATCGCCTATGCTGATCGAGGCTTGTATATTGGCGACTCAGATTTTGTCTCCGTCCCTGTCGCTGGGCTTGTTGACCCAGCCTATCTCGCCAAGAGAAGCGCGCTCATCAGCCCTGAGAAGGCATTGGCAGCAGCCACTCCCGGAAAGCCCGAGGGCGCGGACCTGGCGCTGGCTGCGGGTGATCGACCCTTTGAACAGGGCACCACCCACTTCTCCGTGGTCGACAAGGACGGCAATGCCGTCAGCTACACGTCTACAATCGAAGGAGCGTTCGGCTCTGGTCTGTTCTTCGAAGGTTTCTACCTCAACAATGAATTGACCGATTTCAGCGCTACTCCGCAGCGCGATGGCAAACTGGTTGCCAACGCGGTTCAGGGCGGCAAGCGTCCCCGGTCCTCAATGGCGCCTACCATCGTCTTCAATGACAAGGGCGAAGTCGTCCTCGTGATCGGCGCAGCTGGTGGACCCACCATTCCGGTCCAGACCGCGCGCGCGATTATCGGGGTGGTCGATTTCGGGATGACCGCGCAGGAAGCGCTTGGTCTGCCGCTTATCATGGCGTTCGGGCAAACGGTCGTTTACGAACAAGGGACCATGCTTGATGCGATGGAAGAGGACTTAAAGGCCCTCGGCCACGCCCAAATTCGTGGCTTCGGCGCGCCGCTCAAAGCCAATGCGCTGCGGCGAGTCACAGGTGAAGATGGTACGGTAACCTGGGAAGCCGCACGCGATCCACGGGTCGAACCAAAGCTGGTCTATGAATAAGTCTTCGCGCTTATCTCTCTGAATTTGCAGGATTTGCCACTGATCGCTTGGCTGCAGACCATAGTGTTATGCTTGCCGGTCGGCAAAACTGCCTCTATTTTGCCGTTAGAGAGACTGCAGAAGACCGCTAGAAACACGCTCTGGTGACTGTCCGGAGCCCTAAGGAGCCACATCCCAGTGCACGCCCCGCAAATGCCGCATTCCGCCCGCCCTATTCTTGATCCCAACGATCATCCCATCCTTCAGGATATCGATCGCGCGAACAATCTCGTCGAACTGTTTCTGATGCGCGCAGAGCAGAAGGGCGATGCCCCTTTCCTCGGCTTCAAGCATCAGGGCGAGTGGGCAACGATGTCCTGGGCAAAGGCTGCGGATCAGGTTTGCCTGTTGGCAGAGTCGCTCCGCAAGCTTGGGCTGAACGATGGGGACCGGGTGGCGCTGGTTTCTGAAAACCGCCCCGAATGGTGCCTCTCCGATCTGGCGATCATGGCCGCGGGCTGTATCTCCGTTCCGACCTATATCACCAACACTGAACGCGACCACGCGCACATCCTCGACAATTCAGGCGCTCGCGCTGTGATCGTCTCGACCGAGAAATTGCTCGGCCCGGTCGTTGGCGCGATTGCTCGCACCGGCATTGTCGATCACGTCATCGGCATTGAAGACCTCAAGCGTCAGCAATCGCCCGGCTTCCGCTATCACGGCTGGAGCAGCATGATGGAAGGCGACGCCGCAGCGGCCCGAGGCACGGTAAAAGCCCGCATGACAAAGGTCGAGCGTGAGGACACGGCCTGCCTCATCTACACCAGCGGCACGGGGGGCGCGCCGCGAGGGGTGAAGCAGCATCATGGCGCGATCCTGTGCAATATTGCAGGCGCGGACAACATCGTGCTTGAGGACTTTGGCGTCGAGAATGAGCGTTTCCTCTCCTTCCTCCCGCTGAGCCACGCTTACGAGCATACGGCTGGCCAGTACCTCCCCATCGCTATGGAAGGGGAGATTTATTATTCGGAAGGGCTGGAAAAGCTCGCTTCCAATATCGAGGAAGTCCAACCGACCATCATGGTGGTGGTCCCGCGCCTGTTCGAAGTGCTGCGCACACGCATCATCAAGCAGATCGAGAAGCAGGGCAAAGCGGCCAACTTCCTGCTCGGTCAGGCCTTAAAGATCGCCGACAAGGCTCGCGAAGGCAAAGTGCGCAAGCGTGACAAGCCGATGGACCTTGTGATCGAGAAGGCGCTGCGCCCCAAGATCCGCGCCAAATTTGGCGGCCGGATCAAGGCAATGGTCTCAGGCGGAGCACCGCTCAACCCCGAAGTCGGCAATTTCTTTGAGGCAATGGGCCTCACCATGCTGCAGGGCTATGGCCAGACTGAAAGCGGCCCGATCATGAGCTGCAACCGCCCGGCCGTTGGCCTGAAGATGGATACGGTCGGCCCACCCATGCGCAATGTCGAGGTCCGCATTGCCGAGGATGGCGAGATTTTGTGCCGCGGTGAGCTGGTGATGCACGGCTACTGGCAAAACGATGCGGAGACGCAGCGCACGATCAAGGATGGCTGGCTGCATACCGGCGATATCGGCCATCTTGACGACAAGGGCCGCATCGTCATCACCGACCGCAAAAAGGATATGATCGTCAACGACAAAGGCGACAATGTCGCGCCGCAGAAGATCGAAGGCATGCTGACGCTGCAACCAGAGATCGCGCAGGCGATGGTAAGCGGCGACAAGCGCCCCTATGTGGTGGGCCTGATCGTGCCGGATGCGGAATGGGCGCTCGAATGGGCGACAGCCAACGGCAAGAAATTTGACCTGAAAGAACTGCAAGACCTGCCCGAGTTCAAGAAAGCAGTGCGCGCCGCGGTCGACCGGACGAACAAGGACCTCTCAGTGATCGAGAAGGTGCGCAAGTTTGAATTCGCCGACGAAGCGTTCGCGATCGAGAACGAGGAAATGACGCCCAGCATGAAAATCCGGCGGCATAAGATCCGCGATCGGTATCAGGCGCGGGTGGATGGGATGTATTGAGATTGGCAGCTACTAGCGCGGAAACTTCATTTTAGACGTCTGAGCTGATATCTTCGTGTGCTTCGATAGGTAAGTGCAATGACGCGGAAACGGTTGAAAATTCCAAAGAGATTTCGGTTCGCCCGCCGATGGCAATGGGTGGCTGGTGCAGCTCTTTTTTCATTCCCATTGACCTTCTTGATCGGCTTTTCTCTGGGAATTATTTGGCCGACAGTCTTGATAGCACTTCTGTTCTTTTACCCTGCTATTGTGTTGTTCAATATCAGGTGTCACTCCTGTGATTATCCAGCGTTCTGGGATTACGAGAACGAAGAGCGCACCAGACTTGATAAGCGATTTTGGACTGTTTTCTGGGGCAAGGAATATGGCGGTGTGCACTTACCGCTTCGGTCCAATTGCTCAAGATGCGGGGTGTCATTTTTCGAAGAACCCGATTGAGCACGCCAGTTTGACAATTGCCTTTACGTAGAAGATTACCAACAGGTGCTAGAGTCTAGCAGCCTATTGGCGGCCTTCAAGCCGCCTCAACATCCTCGACAAACTCGGGATAGAACGCCGGTTCACGCAGGGACCAGCCCGGCGCTGTCGCCGCGGCTTCGCTTAGGCTCTGCAACAACACTTTGCGGTGGGCCGGGCGGATCATGGGTAGGGCCGCTGCCGCGCAAAAGACGGACGGCAGGTAGGGCCGCGCTTCGGGGCAGATCAGGCGTTCATAGAGGAAGCGGAAGGCCGAGAAGGTCTCAAGCGCCTCCTGCTCCAGATCGAACGCCGCCATGCGCAGCAGCTTGCTGACGAAACGCTCGACATCGCCGATAGCGCCTTCGCTTGGAACCATGCCGCGCACCGCTTTGAGTTCCTGATAGACCACATATTGACGGCGGATCGAGGCGTTTTCCTCCTCACTTTGGCCCCACAGCTTGAACGCATCCGCACGGGCAAGGCCTATGTCGAGGCCGCGCTTGATGTAACGCTGTTCGGCAGGTGTGAAGCTCGCAAATTCGCGCAATTCGCCGATGGTCGCTGTGGAAGTGTTTGCCAGTGTCACGTTTGGTCTCCTCTATGCGAGGACGACTTGTCGGCACTTTTGGTTAATACGTGGTAACCACGAGTGGGTTGTTAGGACATTCAGCTCAGATCAGCCCGGCAAGCGGCGAGCTGGGATCGGCATATTTGCGCCGCCCCATGCGCCCGGCGAGGTACGCTTCGCGCCCGGCCTCCACCGCAAGCTTCATCGCGCGGGCCATGCGGATCGGGTCCTTGGCCTCGGCGATGGCCGTGTTCATCAGGATGCCCTCGCAGCCCAGCTCCATGCCCACGGCCGCATCGGACGCCGTTCCCACGCCTGCATCGACGAGCACAGGAACCTTGGCCCCTTCGACAATCAGCCGGATCGTCACCTGGTTCTGAATGCCCAGCCCAGATCCAATTGGCGCGCCCAAAGGCATGATCGCCACCGCACCTGCCTCTTCAAGCTGCTTGGCTGCAATCGGATCGTCGACGCAATAGACCATCGGGTCAAAACCCTCCTTGGCCAAAGTCTCGCAGGCTTTGAGGGTCTCGCGCATGTCAGGATAGAGCGTGCGCGCTTCACCAAGGACTTCGAGTTTAACAAGGTTCCAGCCACCTGCCTCACGCGCCAATCGCAAGGTGCGCACCGCGTCTTCGCCAGTGAAGCAGCCCGCCGTGTTCGGGAGGTAGGTGATTTTCTTGGGATCAATAAAGTCAGTGAGCATCGGCGCTTTGGGGTCGGTGACATTGACGCGGCGCACAGCGACCGTGACGATTTCCGCCCCACTCGCTTCAAGAGCAGCCGCATTCTGCTCGAAATCCTTGTATTTGCCCGTGCCGACTATCAGGCGCGAGGTGAAGGTGTGGCCCGCAACGCTCCATGTGTCAGCCGCAGCGTGATCGCCCCCTCCCACAAAGTGCACAACCTCAAGAACGTCGCCATCGGCAAGCAGCGTTTCCCCAAGCTCTGAGCGGGGGGCAATCTCGCCATTGCGCTCAACCGCGACTTTTTCAGGCGCAAGGTCCAGTTCGCGGACAAGATCAGCAATTGTTGCAGCGTCGGTGCGGCGGGTTTCGCCGTTAAGAGTGATCGTCTTGGTCATGGGAATGCAGATAGCCACCCTGCTGAGGCGTGCAACCTGCAGATTGCTTTGCGCCTGCGGTCTTAGTGGATGCTGCGCAGGTTCATGACATGCGCGACAGAGACAATCGCCACACCTATGATGGTGTGAACCGCCTCTTGCGTTCCATGACCGACAAACAAAGCACCCGCCATGAAGCTGAGGCCGATGAGCGCGATGAAAACCGGTGTTGGCCTGCGGTGGCGCCAAGCGCCCCAGCCAATCGCCAGAGCCGCGACCATCACGGCCAGGGCGAGGCCCACTTCGTGGATCTCCGGCGCGAGCAGGAGGTGTCCTCCGATACCGAGGCCCGAAACGATGAATATGGTAGCAAGGCAATGGAGCGCGCACAGTCCAGCCAGTCCGATACCGAACTGATCGAAGCGCTGCCGAAGCACGCGCTGCCGGGAAATTGGCGTTGATGATCGCGTCATATTGAGCGCCATCTATGATACGGTGTATCATTAATCAAGTCTGGTAGCGCCCCTTGCCCCTAAAGCCCGAGCTTTGAACGCTGGAGATTGCGCGGGCTGCATGGCTCGTTGTCGCAATTGACCTTGCGCTTGCGCCTCCGTCGCCACATTTATCAGCGCCATGGCCACAACTGCCCCCTCACAATCCAGCGCGATCGGCCCTGAACCGACGGTTACGACACAAGCGCGCCCGCTTGCGCTGGCTCGATGGCTTGAGATTACGGCAGCCTTTGTGGTGCTGATCGTCCTTGTGGGAGGCATTACCCGGCTCACCGAAAGCGGTCTTTCCATCACGGAGTGGGATGTCGCTACCGGCATTCTCCCTCCCTTGAGCGAAGCTGCGTGGCAGGCAGAATTCGCCAAATATAAAGCGACACCGGAATATCGATTGGAAGCGAGCATTGGCGGCATGTCGCTGGCAGACTTCCAGTTCATCTATTTCTGGGAGTGGTTTCACCGCCTTCTCGCCAGAATGGTGGGGCTGGTGTTTGCTCTGCCGCTCGTGTGGTTCTGGGTGCGTGGTGCGATCCCGACAGGGTTCAAGCCACGTCTCCTCGGCCTCCTGGCATTAGGTGGATTGCAGGGGCTGTTTGGCTGGCTGATGGTGCAATCGGGCCTTGTCGGAGACATGACCGATGTGAGCCATTTCCGCCTGTCGCTGCACTTGCTGACCGCGCTGCTCCTGCTTGGAGCCTTGGTCTGGACTTCTCGCGACATGCGCCGCATCGCTGCCTTACCCGCGGCCGGACCTGCCCCACTTACGCTAACAAGCATCGCTGTGATTGGCGTACTGTTCGTTCAATTGCTGCTCGGCGCGTGGGTGGCGGGGCTCAATGCAGGGCATGCCTCTTACAATTGGCCCTTCATGTACGGATCCACTCTGGTGCCTGAAGTCGATTGGATGCCTGGCTTTTTCTACATGGTGACACGCGATCCGAGCGTGCTGCACTTTCTGCATCGCTGGTGGGCATGGATTGCCGTTGCAGCGCTCGTCATTCTGGCGAGACGGGTGCGGCATCGCGACCGGATGGCATCCATAGCCTTGCACAGCGCGTTCGGGACGATGGTCATCCTCGGCATTGCGACTGTCCTGAGCGGGGTCGAACTCTGGATCGCCGCCGCGCACCAATTGGTCGGCGCGCTGACAGTAGCCTGCACCGCCTGGGCAGCTCATGTGGATGGTATGATCCGGCAAGAAAACGAAGCTGTAGAAGGCCAAAGCTGAAGCCGGGATGGAAGAGCCGCGCGCAGCCCTGATCTACACAACCCTGCCGGACACGAAGACCGCTCGCGAGATCGCGGCATCCCTGCTGGATGAAGGACTGATCGCTTGCGCCAATATACTTGGAGAGGTGGAATCGGTTTTCCTTTGGAACGACAAGGTTGAAAGCGCCTCGGAAGCGGCAGTGCTGTTCAAAACGACTGCGGCAACAATTCAGGCGGCAGTTAGTCGACTTGGCGCGTTGCATCCCTACGAAACACCCGCCATTGTCGCGAATGTCTGCGATGCTGCTCACCCTGACACTCTGCAGTGGCTGGCTGAGCAGGTACTTCAAAAGACAAACGGCACACACGGCGCGGAGTAGTGGCAGATGGCCATGACGGAGCTGACACGGCGACACGCTTTGCGGTCTGCACTGGGCGGCCTCGGCACCGCCTCTACATTTCTGCTTGCTCCGGCTTTTGCACAAGCGCCACGGGCCTATCCTTCCAAACCCATGCTGCTAACCCGTCGCTTGGTGCGTGGGTTGGCCGATGGCAAATCCATCATCGTCGAGCGGAGCTGGATCATCGAGTTCGCAGCCCAAGGCAAAGGTCTTGCGATAACGGGCAAGCAATCGAGTGTATCTGTCGATGCACCAAAGGTTCTGGCACAGATTGCGGAGATTGAAGAGGCTCGCTCTACAAACGACATGTTCCCAATCCTGCTGGCGCCGAATGGGACACTCATGGCTGCGGGCAGCACGAGTAGCGAAGAAAGTATCAATTCCGCGCTCAAAACCGCGGAAGTTCTTTTCATGGAAAGAGGTTTCTCTTCTTCGAGCGCGGCTGAACAGGTGGAGGCCATGGTGCAGTTGCAGCGGTCTGGGGCTCAACTTCTCGACAAGATGCCCGGTGACCTGTTCTACCCTTCGATTGTGCCGGTCCGAAAGTCTCGGACCGTTAAGCTCGCCAATGGTGCCAAGGGCGAGTTTGAAGTGAGTTGGGAAGCGAGCGTTCAGCCCGGATCGGCCTTGCTCAAGGATGCGCGGCGGGAGATCATCACGCGGATTGGAACCAGCCTCCGCAAGTCGACGGAAGTCTGGTCGCTTTCGGACCTCTGACCAACCACCCATGGGAATATCTGGAAGACCTTGACGTGTGGAGGTATTATTTTACCTCACCCGAAACCCCCGCTTTTGCTTGACTTGGAGCCCTGCGGCCTACAAATGCGCGCAACTTCGCTGATCGGGCCGATGCCTGAGACGCGATTCGACAAAGAGCTGCGGACAACGCGCTCTTTCGCGAAGACACCCATTCACCGCTTTTCAAGGACGAATTGATGAAAGCGCTCAGCAAACAGACTCAGGCGGTTAAGCCCGCTGAGGTTGAAAAAGACTGGCACATTATCGATGCCGACGGTCTGGTCGTAGGCCGCCTCGCTTCGATCATTGCCAATGTTCTGCGCGGCAAGACCAAGCCGAGCTACACCCCGCATGTCGATTGCGGCGATCACGTGATCGTCATCAATGTCGACAAGGTTCGCTTCACCGGCAAAAAGACCACGGACAAGGTCTATTACAAGCACACCGGTCACCCCGGCGGCATCAAGGAAACGACCCCGCAGAAGGTTCTCGAAGGTCGCTTTCCCGAGCGTGTACTGGGCAAAGCTGTCGAGCGCATGATCCCGCGCGGTCCACTTGGCCGTGCGCAGATGAAGAACCTCCACATGTATGCCGGGACCGATCACCCGCATGATGGGCAGCAGCCCAAGGTGCTCGACGTCGCTTCCATGAATCGCAAGAACAAGGTCACCGTCTAATGGCTGACGAAAACAACACCGTAAACGATCTCGCCGATCTCAAGGACATTGCAGGCGACGCACCCGCAGGTGACGCAGCCGAGATCGCGCAGACCACCGCCGCAAACCCGACCATGCCGCTGCGCGAGCAGGAGCTTGACGCTCAGGGCCGCGCCTATGCGACCGGTCGCCGTAAAGACGCGGCCGCGCGCGTCTGGATCAAGCCAGGAACGGGCAAAATCACCATCAATGGCCGCGATCAGGAAGTGTATTTCGCACGCCCGACTCTGCGCCTGATCATTGATCAGCCGTTCTCGATCACGGATCGTCAGGGTCAGTATGACGTGGTTGCCACCGTCAAAGGCGGCGGCCTTTCAGGCCAGGCCGGTGCAGTCAAGCATGGCATCAGCCAGGCTCTGACCAAGTATGAGCCGGAACTGCGCAGCGTCGTGAAGGCCGCTGGCTTCCTTACCCGCGACAGCCGTGTGGTTGAACGTAAGAAGTATGGCCGCGCGAAAGCCCGCCGCAGCTTCCAGTTCTCGAAGCGCTAAAGCCCTTTCGAGACACCAAGATCAAAGAAGGCGGTGCCCCATCGGGCGCCGCCTTTTTCTTTGGCGCAATCACCGCTGGAGCAGCATAATGCCCCAGGCCAACCCCGATCCGGCGGCGAAAATGGGCCACGACCAATAGAGTTTCAGATTGGCAACTTCCATGGCCTCCACCGCGAGTGGGCCTGCACTTGATCCCTGCGATCCAATAACCATTGCAATCGAGCCAGTAAGAACTGCTCCCAGTGCCATCGCTTTCACCATGACATTCTCCACGCTTTAAGGAGCGCAAGACTTCTGGAAGCGTGATCCTGCGCTCAACCAAACCAAAGTTGAAAACCACCGGGTACCAGGCCAGCGGGAACCCTGAGCAAACACTCAGCGTCGAAGCGACTTATCACTTATGAAAAGTTACCGCGCACCCGCCAAATTGGGTTAACCGGCGCTGGGGTATTTTTACCTAGCCGAGGTCAGCTGGCACCGCCGATGATGCGGGTCTCGACCTCGATGGGATTTGCCGAAGAGCCTGTAGCCGTCAGCACGTTGTATGAAGGCGGAGCGCCATGACGCAGACGGGTCGACAAGGTGCCAGCGCCGATAACCTGTGCCGCGCCGGTTGCAGCCGGGCGGTGCTCGTTGAAAGGCTGGTGAATGTGCCCTGTCATGATCGCATCCATCCCATGATCGACAAGGCGATCATACGCTTCGTTTCCACCGATGGTCGCGGTGGGGCCACCCACCTCGGGCCCATGCAAGGGATGATGCGCGGTAACGATAAGCCTCCGCTTGTCTCCCTTGAACTGTGCGAGCTGCCTTAGGGTTGCTTCCAGTGCATCGGGCTTCACCACACCGTCAGACCACGGCCAGCGCGCCTGCGCCCGCACCGTGGTGTTCAGCCGTATCAGGACAAGATCATCCGTTTCGAAATGCGTCTCGGCGACTGCGCGATGCAAGCCAAGGAAACGACGATAAGGATCAGTGAAACGCTCCCACAGGTTGAAATAGGGCATGTCGTGATTGCCCACATCGAGCCACACCGGGACTTCAAACTGAGCGAACCAATCCGCTGCCTGCGCATATTGCCTGTGCGTAGCGCGCTGCGTCAGGTCTCCGGTGCACACCAGCGCATCCGGCTTTTCGTGTTCAACCTCACGCGCGACTTCGGCAAGGGCGGCGCGATCCTCCACGCCAAAGTGCACATCGCTGATATGGAAAAGCTGCGTCGCCATCGCCAATTGCCTTTTGCATAAACCGGTCGGGCTGTCAGACCTTCCGCCTCAGTATTAGCCAAGCGGCCATACCATTGAGAGCGCTATAGGCAATATATGCCCAGACCAGCTCTGACCAACCATTTGCTGCCAACAACAGGGCGACCAGTAGCACAGCAAACTCCGCTGCCATGGTGATCCGTCCGCTCCATGCCTCCAGAAAATCGGGCATATGGCCCGCAAGCGGATGCCCTGCTTCGAGCACGGCGCTGTGCAGCGCAAAGTTCCCAATGCCAAGAATCATGATGATAGCCAGCGCCCAGATCATGGATGACAGTATGACGTAAACATCGGTCGAGTGAAAACTCCCGTTCGTCGGGCCTTTTGAGTCCTTGATCTGTGACGCAGTGCTTCGGTCGAGCGATCAGCGTCCAAGATCGAACCTCGCGTGATCACAAGCCAGTGGCCCGGTATCTCATTGCTCGTGAGGCCGCTTGGTTTCCCCGCTTCGACCGTCCCCCCTACCCGTGGTCGAAGGCCAAGCGGCCCCTCACTCGAAGGAGAGATGTGATGAAAACTTGGACACTTGCACTTGCAGCAGCCTCTATTGGCCTTGCTGGTATTACTGCCCCCGCCACGGCTGAAAGCACTGAAAAAACCAGCACGACGGTTAGCTATGAGGGCCTGGACCTGAACACAATCAAAGGTCAGGAACTGCTCGAACAACGCGTTGAAATCGCTGCGCGCCGCGTGTGTGGATTTGATCGCTCGATCACCGGCACCCGTTTGCGCGACGCTCGCCAATGCCTCGTAAAGGCTCGCGAAAGTGCCAAACAACAGGTTGCAGCAATCATCGAAGATCAACGGCGCGGCGGCTGAACCGCGCTGATCATAACGCATTGCGGACTAGCCCCTGCGATGTGAGCCTTAACGGCCTGGATGCACTTAGTCCCTGCGGTCCAGGCCGTTTCTTTATGCGCGAAAGCGGGAGCTGAAAGCGGTCAAGAGGGGTCTGAAAGGATCTGAGGGGTGGCTCAGCGGCCAGCCATCTTCTTGACCTTGGAGAGATAAGTTCGCCCGATGCGAAGCGCTTCTCCATTCATCAACTCAGCGGACCAAACGCCCAGGCCGTCATGACGCAGCCCGCGAATATTGTCGCGGCGCAAGATGGTTGAGCGGTGGATGCGAATGAACTTCTCTGGATCAAGCCGCGCCTCCAGACCCGCGATAGTCTGTAGCAGCAGATAGGTCCGGCCACCCTCACCTGCTTCTGCTTCTTCACCGGGTGAGGCAACATGTAAGCGGACATAGTCGCGCTCGGCATCGATGCGGTGCACTTCATTGACAGCAATCCGAAGCAGTTCGGAGCGATGCGGCACCCACAATTCATTGAGCCACTCGCTCGTTTCCACCGCACGCTCGCCACGCCGCGCGATCGCGCGCGTGATCGCCCGCGAAAGACGCTCAGCCGAAACAGGTTTCAGCACATAATCAATCGCATCAAGGTCAAAGGCTTCGACGGCAAAATGATCATGCGCCGTAACGAAGATCACTGCGGGCGGATTATCGCTTTCGGCAAGCTTTCGAGCAACGCCCAGCCCGTCAACCTCGGGCATGGTCATATCGAGCAGCACCAGATCGAGGTCCAGCTTCTCGGCAAGTCTGAGCGCGGCCGCGCCATCGCTGGCTGTGCCCACCACGCGGATCGACTCAAGCTCAGCGCAAATCACCTGCGTGCGCTCTACGGCCAGCGGTTCATCATCGACAATCAGGGTGCGCAAAGGTGCGTCGCTGGAGGCGTCAGTATCAGTCATAATTCTCGCTAGCATAGTCTTCGCCTGAACCCGGCAAAGACTGCCGCGTCAGGGGAATTCGCATTTCGGTGACATAGCCGCCCTCATACGGGGTCGAGGTAAGGACGACATCCGGCCCATACCGCGCTTCAAGCCGGTCTCGCACATTGGCAAGCCCGATGCCGAAACCATGTTTGACGCCTGAAGGAACGCCCGGGCCGTCATCACTGACGGTCACGACCAGCCGGTCAAACTCCTCACGCGCGGCCAGAGTAATGGTAATCGCCCGTGCCACCGGCGAAACCGCATATTTGACGGAATTTTCTACCAGCGGCTGCAGGATCATGCCCGGAACGCGCGCATCTGCGAGATTGGCCGGGAGATCGAATTTGGTGCGCAGCCGGTCGGGAAAGCGAACCGCTTCAATCTCAAGATATTGGCGCTGAAGATCAAACTCATCGGCCAAGGCAACGTCGCTGGTCGTATCGTCGGCAAG
>JBCBMN010000068.1:0-16203 GCA_039822745.1 Pseudomonadota bacterium
CTCGACCGACTTGATAACGCCGGTGATAATCTCGCCTGCGCGATCCTTGAACTCTTCGAACTGACGCTCACGTTCGGCATCGCGGACCTTCTGGAAGATCACCTGCTTGGCCGACTGCGCGTCGATACGGCCCAGATCAACCGGGGGCAGCGGATCAACGATGAAGTCGCCAATGGCCGCGCCGTCCTGAAGCTTTTGCGCCTGCTTTAGATCAACCTGCTTGAAGTAGTCCTCAACCTCTTCGACGACCTCCACCACGCGCCACAGCGTCAGATCGCCGGTTTGCGGATCAAGCTTTGCGCGGATGTCATTTTCGGCACCATAGCGGTTGCGAGCCGATTTCTGGATCGCTTCTTCCATTGCTTCGATGACGATCGACTTGTCGATCATCTTCTCCGAAGCCACGGAGTTCGCGATTGCAAGGAGCTCTGCCTTATTGGCGGAAATGGCGCTGGCCATCAGTCGTCTGCCTTCTCTTCTTCAGTTTCTTCTAAAATGTCTTCGGCACCGCTCACATCGAGCGGCTTGGTCGCTGCGATCAGCCGGTCCGTAAGAACCAGCTTGGCAGCATGAATCTTGTCGCGCGGCAACTCGACCGCGCCCAGCTTGGCATCGTCAAGCGACACGAGGCCGCTTTCGAGACCCTTCAACTCGCCCTTATAGACGCGCTGAGCCTTTTCTTCACCGGTCCAGCCCTTTTGCATCACAATGCGCGCTTCGTGGCCGGCCCAATTGGCAAAATCCTTGTCACGGGTCAGCGGGCGATCAATGCCGGGAGAGGACACTTCGAGGTGATACGTCCCTTCCACAAGCACTTCGCCTGCCTCTTCATGGGTGTCGATCAGGTCAGAGACCTTGCGCGATAGCTCAGCGCATTGCTCGATCACCAGCTGGCCCGTTGCCGGGTCCTCTGCCATGATCTGCAGCGCCTGAGCGCCCCTCTTTTCATCGGCGCCTGCTTCGGATTGCATCATCTGCACGCGCACCAGATCAAACCCGAGCGCTTTGGCTTCGGGTTCTACCAGTTCAATCAGGCGTGTCAGATCGGTCATCGCGTCCTTGATGTATAACAAGCGTGTGACCCTCATGTGTAAAGACACGAAGCCAAAGAGCTTTGGTGCCGGCCCCTTGCGGCGCCAGCGCTTCGTTGTCTCGACAATGTCGGGATGACGTGCAGTTAGGCGCTATGTCCCCCTTTGGCAAGGGCTATCGCGGGGACAATCAGGGGAACAATCGCGATACTATCGCCCGCCTGTCACCCAAGCGCGGGCTTCGGCCATCAATTCGGCTCGCTCACCCGCTTCATAGCATTCGGCGTAATAGCGTGTTGCGAGCACGTCGGCATTGGTCAGCTCGCAGTCAAATTCGACGCCGTTAAAGCCGGTCCCGGCACGGATGACGCAGGCGAACACTTCGAATTGAGCAAAGCGCAGAAAGCCCGCCTCTCCCTCGGCCATTGGCTTTGCCAGGCCGATCTGCGCTCCCAGCCGCGAGACATCCAGCAGCACGCAGCGTTTGGTCTCCGCTGTGGTCACCAGCCGCGCAGGGATGGACAGTCGCAATCGCGGTGCCCGGCGACGTCCAACATTTTCGAGCGGTTCATCATCGTCATCGATGGCCGGCGTCGCAAAGGGAATGCCACCCAGTGACACGCGAGCAAGGGAAGAGAAGGAACCAGCCATGGTTGAGCACGCTATGCGCGATAAGCTCAAAGCCAATGGAATCAGAACTTAAGGAAAAACCCTAGGGGTTTGGGTCGCCAAACTCCGCCTACATGGCGCGTTCGTCGTCGCTATCCCCGGTGACCCAATTGCGCGCGGTTTCGATCAGCTGGCGGCGTTCGCGCTCTTCAAAGCTCTCATGATAGTGGCGCATTTCGAGCACCTGATCATCGCTGATCTCTTCTTCGAACTGGAGTCCGTTGAGGCTGAATTCGCTTCTGACGATTACCGCAAAGACCTCCAGCCCGCCGCAATGCAGAATGCCGCTTTCACCTTCCTGCACGCTTTCGAGAATCGCAATCTTGGCGCCACTGCGTGACAGGTTCAGCAGGATGCATTGATGTGTCCGCTCTACAGACACGAAGCGCGCGGGCAGACTGAGCCTGAGCCGCGCTGCATTCCGACGGCCAACCTTTTGCGGCTCGCCCTCAGCCCCGGCGCCGGCCTTGTGAGCAAATTGCTCGCCATCACTCAGCGCGTCCAGAAAATTGGCCAGTTGCTGCTCTTCGGACAGCTCTTCCTCTTCGAGCGGCTCGGTCCAATAGGCAACAGCGTCCTTCAGGTTGATGGGTGTCGCATCACTCATTGCGCCCGCTCCTCTGACGAGGCAGGCTGCAATGAACCCGGGTCTGAATGAGATGTCAGATGCATCATTGCCGGGTCAGTCTGCGCCCCAATCGTCGTTCTCGCGCTTGCGGGAACTGCGCGTTTTCTTGGGGCCCGTCTCTTCGCCAAAGCCATCATTGCCAGAGGTATAGCCCCAGCCGTCTTTCGCCAGAGCACGATCACGCTCGGCCTCGCGCTGGGCCTTGATGGCCTCTTTGCCGATCACCTCCGCCTTGGCTGCGAGTTCTTCAGTCGCGCTGCTGGCAACATAGGATGCGCCGAAAGTCATGGCCATCACGCTGCCCATGATCAACAGCACAAACAGACCCACCACGACCCGCAGGCCATCGGTCAGATTCTCAAGAATTTCGACAAAAAGCCGCATCATACTTGCCCAATCAACGCACGGAACGTGCCCCAGATTGTAAATCGATACGATCCAAGTCTTATCATTTCCTTAGGGTAAACCCCTAGGTTAGCCGACCACCTGCCAAGGGTCGCCGTTAGCAGCTTGCCAATCGGTAAGATTTTCCGCTGCTTACTCCATAGTTTCAGCCAATTCCGGCACCGCGCCATAATCGCGGCGTTGGCCATCGGTGAAGAATGTTTCCCACACCACGCCATCGGGATCGCGAGTCCAGCTCTTGAACGAATGGGCGTAGCAGCACTGAGTCTCCCCCTCATGGAAAGCGGGCGCATCTGCTTTCCCGATCCGGCCGCGCATGTCCTCAAGCGCCTCTTCGCTATCGACCTGGATGCCCATATGCGCGACGCCCGTTCCGGTCCCGCATTTGCCCTCTGGCTCAATCGAGAAGTTGATTCGTGGATCATCGAGCATCCATTTGCGATAATCATCCTTGCTCACCGTCGGCTCCGCTCCAAAAATTTCGGAATAGAAGCGGGTGGAAGCCTCCAGATCGGTGACCTGCAAATTTACGTGAAAGCGTTTCATCCGGCGTCTCCTGTTTCAAACTGTTCGAGAAGTTGCGGCGACACGGCATCGCCTGCGCAGCAATTGTGCAGCAGGAAGGCGATCAGCCCACGCATCGCTGCATAATCGGCGGTATAGATGATGGATCGGCCCTCCCTTCGCTCGCTGACCATCCCGCCTTGCTTGAGCGCAGAGAGATGAAAGGAGAGCGAGCTGCGCGGTATGTTGAGCCGCTCGGCAATCGTTCCTGCTGCGAGCCCGGCACACCCGGCCTGCACCAGTTCGCGAAAGATGCTGAGCCGATGGACCTGTGCCAAGGCAGCCAGAGCATCGACTGCCTTATCGAGCGAATCGTGTGTTGAACCATTCATTTCCATATTTCTAGAATTATGGAAATGAATGGGTCAAGTCAAGCGGGGGCACAAAAAAGGGCCCGGCGGCAACCGAGCCCTTTCCTTAAGTTGCGCTGGACAATCAGTCGACGACGCGGATCAGATCCGGCGTCCCATCGGGATCACCGGTGACTGTGCCATCATCCTTTGAACTGCTCTGAAGCAGGATACCGGCAAAGTGCGGCGCCGCCATCGATGTGCCCGAAATGGTCCGGTAGCCACCGTTCAGCCATGTCGAATTCACATTCACGCCCGGCTCGCTGTAATCAACCGGCGGGTTTCCGAAGTTGGAGAAGCTTGCGAAAACGTCTCCCTGACCAAAAGCGGAAATGGTGTAGATGTTCGGGCCGTTGGCTCTGGCGGGCGAGGAATTGTTGGCATTGGTCGAACTGTTGCCCGCTGCAAGAACGAAGCGCACACCGCCCACTGATGCAGCAATCACTGCAGCGTCGAGGGTTTGGCTGATGCCGCCACCGAGGCTCATATTGGCGACGTCGCCGGAGCTGGCATTGGCCGCAACATAGTCGACACCTGCAATGATCCCGGAAGTCGAACCCGAGCCGAACCGGCCCAGCACTCGAACTGCGACGACAGGGGCGCCGGGCGCGACACCGATCACACCGATATCGTTGTCGAGCGCTGCAATGGTTCCGGCGACGTGCGTGCCGTGGCCATTGCGGTCATTCGCATTGCCGCGAACAAAGCTAACCGAACGTGCCGTATCAACGTTGAGGTCGGGGTGGTCGAGATCAATCCCGGTATCGAGGACCCATGCCGTGGCAAAGTTACCGGCACCGCCACCATTGACGCGCGCGATGCCCCAAGGCGTCGTTTGCGCGGCCTGGCCCGATCCGCCGCCGCCACGACGCTGATCAATGGTTACAACCTGATCTTGCTCGCAATAGGCGATATTCGGCGCAAGGCGCGCCATTTGCTCTACCGCTTTAGCGCTCATATTGGTCGAAAAGCCGCGGATGGTGTTGAGGAAGACCTGCTTCAACTTGCCGCCATTGGCGTTGCTCAAACGCGAGGCTTCGGCGCGGACATTGTTGCGTGCAACGTCCTGTTTGTTGAACACACAGATATAGGAGTTGGGGATTTTGTCGCCTGCTTTTCCAGCGATCCCCTGCGCTTGTGCAGGTGCAGCCAATGCCATCCCCATAGAACCGAGCGCGACCCCGATAATTATTGAGCGTTTAGTTTTCCGTTCCAATTTTCGTCTCCTCTAAAGTTGAGACCGTCACCGCCTCCCGAAGGCCGTGACACCCCTGCGGCACACAATTGCCGGATGCGTTTAATAGCGCGTATCAGCCCTTCGGCAAGTTAAGACTATGGCTTTTGTACATTTTTATGGATTTGTTTCAAAACATTTCAAAATGTTTCAAACAATAGTTCAGCGAAATTAGCTGATTTTACTTATAGCAACGCACACCTTGTTGATCATTCAGGCAAAATCGCTGGAAGCATTCACGCCTAAAAATCAGGACTTAAGTGAAAATTCGCCAGTAAAGACTTGTCCACAGCCGCAAGCACGGAATACATGAACACTGGGCTCGGCTAACTGCGAAAGTGAAAGGCGATACCGCCCGCAGTGCTTGACTTGCAGGCGCAATTGCAAGGGTCAGACCGGGATCAGCCGCGATGCATCGACGGATTCAGAGTGAAACTCGCCAAAGCTTCGGCGATTCCGATCCACTAATCGCCAAGCCGCCGCCCACATTCGCCTATTCGCGCGAGACCGAGCTTACATAGATAAGCAGGCCCTCAGCCTAGCCGTCCTCGCCTTCCATCAGGCCGTGCTTCTTGATCGCATGTCGCAACTGATCATAGCTGAGGCCCAGAGCCTTGGCCGTCTGCCGCTGGTTCCAGCGATGCTTGCCAAGAGCATGCTGGACAATCGCGCGTTCATGGCTGTCCACTGCCGCGCGCAGATCATCGATCGCGTCAAAGTCAGGCTGCGCAGGCATTGCCGCCCCCTCGCTACCAACAGGAGCCGGAGAGGAAGGAATAGCTGGCGTCAGCTTGCGAGTAGCCGGCGCGGAGGGCTTCCATGGGCTTTCGAACGGATCGAACTGAACATGCGCAATCGGCATATTGGGATCATCCCAACGATAGACCGCGCGCTCCACAACATTGCGCAGCTCGCGCACATTGCCGGGCCAGCCGTAATTCTCGAACTGCTCTGATACGTGGCGGGCAAAGCCGGGCCAGTTGAGCCAATCAAGCTCTGCCGCCATACGTCTGCCAAAAAACTCCGCGAGCACCGCAACATCGCCTTCACGCACGCGCAAAGGCGGCAATGTGATGACTTCAAAGCTAAGCCGGTCCAGCAAGTCTGCGCGGAAGTCCCCGCTTTGCGCCAGTGCAGGCAGGTCATCATTGGTCGCCGCCACGATGCGCACATCGACCCGAATGGGGCGCGAGGAGCCGATGCGGGTTACCTCGCCATATTCCACCGCGCGCAGCAGGCGCTCTTGCGCACCCATCGACAAAGTGCCCAATTCGTCGAGAAACAACGTGCCTTTGTCGGCTTCTTCAAACCTCCCAACACGAACTTTGGTAGCACCCGTAAACGCGCCTGCCTCGTGGCCGAACAATTCAGCCTCGATCAGCGTTTCGGGAAGCGCCGCGCAGTTCATGGTGACAAGCGGCTCATCCCAGCGCGTGGACAGGCGGTGGAGACGTTCCGCGATCAGCTCCTTGCCGGTCCCGCGCTCGCCAATGACCAGAACCGGGCGCTCCATGGGCGCTGCACGACTGGTCCGCTCAACTGCGTCGAGGAAGGCAGTGGACTGGCCAATGAACTGATTTTCCCGCTCCATGACCAACATATAGGGAAATTTCCCAATGCTTGGCAATAGGGGCCATGTGATTGGCCTTCGCGGGATACAAATCACTCGGGATTCTGCCGTTTTTCAAGTTTGGCACGCTGGTTGCAAAGTGGTTGGCAAGCCCGCTGGGCAACACCGGCTCCCAAGACTGAAGGGCGCCACATTCGATTTAAACAGGAGGCCTAACCGCCATGTATGACCGCAAATTCTTCGACAGCAAGCTGGGACAGGCCGCGATGGCCAGCGTTCTTGCCATGACTGCCATGATCGCGCTCACCTCGCAGTTTCAGGCAGCCCCGGGTAGCTTCGCAACGATTTATAATCTGAGCGCGGCCGTTGAACTGGCGTGAGCCTGCTGATGACCCGTCATAAGTCCAATCCCCTCGGGCCGGAGCGCTCAGTCCCCGGTAAAGGCGGTTCCCCGAAAACCGCTGCTCCGGCCCAACCCGCCATTCTTAACCCGGTCGGCGTCCCCGTACGCACGGGACAGCTTTCGCGGCTCGATAGTGAAATCGAAGCCTTGCATCGCAGCCCCACTCCGGCGCACAGTCCCGCGGTAAGAGGATATGACGCACGCAATCAGCCGTCAGCCAACCCGTTTCTAGATGGAGTAGCCTTTATGGGCATTTTCAGCCGCACTCGCGATATCATCGCTGCCAACTTTAACGACATGCTCGATCAGGCGGATGACCCGTCAAAAATGATCCGCATGATCATCCTCGAAATGGAGGAAACCCTTGTTGAAGTTCGCGCCAGCGCTGCTCGCACCATTGCGGATCAGAAGGAAATGAGCCGCCATGTGATGAAGCTCGACAAGCTTGAAGCCGACTGGGGCGAAAAGGCCCAGCTCGCGCTGTCAAAGGATCGCGAAGACCTGGCCCGTGCAGCTCTCGTCGAGAAGAAGAAGGCGGCCAATATGGGCAACCAGCTCAAGGCTGAGATCGCTGTGCTGGATGATGCCTTGCGCGCCTATGAGGCGGACATTGCCAAACTTCAGAACCGCCTGCGCGAAGCCCGCAGCCGCCAGTCGCAGATCGCTGCTCGCCTCGAAAGCGCAGAGAACCGCGTCAAGCTGCGCACGCTGATGAGCACTGAGCGCACCGATGAGGCTCTGGCCAAGTTCGACCAGCTCGAACGCCGTGTCGATTACGCTGAAGGCCGCGCGGAAGCGATGGATATCGCCAGCGGTGGCCCAACGCTCTCAGAAGAGATCGCTGCGCTCGAAGGATCGGACGCGATCGATGATGAGCTCGCTGAAATGAAAAAGGCGCTCGGCAAAAGCGCCAGCAAAGGGGAATAAGCCATGGACGACGCACTCACTGCCATGATTGTGCTGGGCATCATCTTTATCGGTCTGCCTTGGGTCATCCTGCACTATGTCACAAAGTGGAAGACCGCCGCGACCATCACTTCGGATGACGAGGTGCTGCTCGAAGAACTCTACAACCTCGCCAGGCGTCTGGATGAGCGCATGGACACTGTCGAGCGCCTTGTGGCCTCGGATGACCCAAGCTTCACACCCGTCAAACGCCTCCAGGCTGATCAGGAAAAAGACAACCAGCAGCTTCGTGAACTCGAAATGCTGATGCAGGAAAAGAAGGGAACCCGCTCATGAATTCGCCCCGTACCAAGCTTTACCGCGACAAGCACAATGGCAAGATCATGGGCGTGTGCTCCGGGATTGCCGATTACACCGGTATTGATGCGATCTGGGTCCGTCTGGGATTTGTCGCGCTGACTATATTTGCGATGGGGCCGCTTGCCATCCTCGCATATTTTGTCGCTGGCTTTGTCCTGAACAAAAAGCCGCCGCATCTCTATCGCGACCGCGCTGAGGAGCAGTATTGGCAACGTGTTCGCCAGAGCCCGCATCGCACAGCCCGCGAAATTCGCTCAAGCTTCCGCGATGTCGACCGCCGTCTGGCAGCCGTGGAGGCCCACTATGTCAGCAACAATCCGCGCCTGACCGCCGAAATCGAGCAGCTGCGCTAAACCACACCAACAGGGGAAAAATGATGGAACCCGGACAACTGGCGCTTATGATACCGATCATTGGCGTGATGATCCCGATCGTCGCCATCTGGGCCAAGCACCAGCAGAAAATGGCTGAGATTCAGGCTGACAAAACGGCAGAACACACCGCCGAAAGAGCCGCGCAATATGCCAGCCAAGTGCAGAAGCTTGAGGATCGCGTCGCCGTCCTCGAACGCATCGTCACCGATCGCGGCTATGATGTCGCCACTCAAATCGAGGCACTGCGCGACACCCGCGAAACCGATTCGGCCAATGCCGGCATCCCGCTCGACTTTGGAAGCAAGGAAAAAGCCTGATGGAAAATCTGATGACCACCGAAGCGCTTGTCCTGTTGGGTACCTTGGCCATTAGCGGCTGGGTGTTCACGACCTGGATCAGAGTGAAGAATGGCTACCCGCTCGAAGGCAGTTGGGGCCAGCAGATCAAACCGGTCAGCGATGCCGAAGCCAAACAGCGCGTTGCGCTCCTGACTCATGAAAACGCTGAACTGCGTGCCGAACTCGGCTCCGTCAAAGACCGCCTCGCCAATGTCGAGCGCATTGTCACCGATGGCGGATATCATCTGAGCAGCGAGATCGATGCACTGCGCGAAAAGTCGCTTGAATACAGCAAGGATGAAGGGAACGCCTGATGGACGCCGATCTGCTCCTCATTTTCTGCTTCATCATCGTCATGACGATCGTGCTTGGTCTTACGATCAACGGGGTCGTGCAGAAGGTGATCGACTATAAGAAGTCGAGAAATGCGGCCGCAATCCCAGACCGTAGGGATGTGTCCGCCGCGATGATTGAGCGCACGGAAATGGTCGAG
Organism: Pseudomonadota bacterium; assembly: GCA_039822745.1. GTDB lineage: Bacteria > Pseudomonadota > Alphaproteobacteria > Sphingomonadales > Sphingomonadaceae > Erythrobacter. The sequence continues at coordinate 9,326 of JBCBMN010000068.1, forward strand.
GATCGCCTCGCCGTGCTGGAGCGGATCGCGATCGATCGCGGCACCTCGCTTGCCGATGAAATTGAGGCCTTGATTGAGAGCCCGGATCGAAAGGAGCACATTTGATGTTTGGACCTGATACCAACTTGATCTTTGGCGCGATCCAGATGGCCGCCGTAACCGCCGCATTCACCGGGGGAGCCGTCTATCTGCTGATGCGCCGGAAGCGAAAGGGCGCATCTGACGCGGCCAAGATCAATGCTCCCACAGCCCAGAGCGATCTTGAGGAACGGGTGCGAGTGCTTGAACGCATTGCCACGGATCCCGCGACCCGGCTCGCTGAAGAATTCGAACAGCTGGAAAAGCCGGAGAACCAGACTGAGGAGCGTGTCTGATGAGCTTTTGGACTGCCATGGTTTGGATTGTCGCGATCTTCGCTGTCGCCGGCCTCCTGCGCTCGCGCTTCAAAGCCAAGGCGGGTATTACTGAGGACTATCTCGGCAACCAGACGCTCAATCGCCCCGATGATGCAGAGCACGATGCTGACGGAGACATGCGAGAAGAAGCGGCTCAGGCTGAAATCGCCGAGCTAAAGGAACGCATCGCTGTGCTGGAGCGGATTGCGACCGACGCCAACACCGCTGAAGCCCGTGAAACCGCCCGCATAGCCTCTGAAATCGAAGCTTTGCGGACCCCCGAATTGACAACTACACCCGAAGAAAAGGCCGACTGAGCGTTCCCGTACGCCAGCATCCATTCAAGGAATTGAACGATGATTGACGCCCCAACTGTGACACTTGCCCTGGCACCTGCCTTCGATGGTTCGCTGGCCGCACCGGCGACCGGTTCGATTGACCCGACTTTCATGGTGGCGCTGACCTGTCTCGCTGCAACCACTCTGGTGGTGTTTGCTCTGCTGCGCGGTTGGCAGGACTGGCTGGAGTTGAAGCGGCGCGAGCTCGACACCCTCACCGCCGGTCACGCTCCTTCACAGGACAGCCCGCAATTGAGCGTCGGCGCCGCCCGAATTGAGCTTGCCGACATGAAAGAGCGGATCAAGAAGCTCGAAGCCATCGCCAGCGGGGTGGAGCTGTAATTTTGGTTGGCCCACGTGGCTAGGCAAACACGAATGGGCACACTAAATGCCCGCCCATGCGAACACTCCCAGACATTCTCGAAGAATACGAATTTCTCGAAGGCGATGAGCGGTATCGCCTGCTGATCGAACTGGGCCGCGAGCTGGATGATATGCCCGACGCGCTCAAGACCGATGCGACACTTGTGCGCGGATGTTCGGCGGCGGTGTGGGTTTATCCTACAGACAGCGGCGAGAAGTTGCACTTTCTGGCAGACAGCAATGCTGCGATTACCAAGGGGATTGTCGCGCTGGTTATCTCGGCGGTTCAGGACAAGCCGGCGGGCGAAGTCGCCGCGATGGATGTGGCGCACGCGCTGGCCCCGTTCAACCTGAAGAACCAGCTATCATCGAACCGCACTCAAGGCGTGCCCAACATGATCGCGCTGGTAAAGGAACACGCCGCAAGGTTGGCGGCGGTTTGAGCGTCAGCGGCTAAGCCCCAACGCTATCGCGCACGACGGCAATGCCCGCCTCGCGCTGCTCTTTGAGCTCTTTCTTCAAAACCTGCGGATCACGCGCGAAGACGAAGCCGAAGCTGACGCCGCCCTCTTTGCCGATCGTCGCGTGGTGCAGCTTGTGCGCTTGTACCAGCCGCTTGGCATAGCCTTTCTTGGGGACCCATTTGAAATAGCGTTGATGCACCAGCCCGTCATGGATCAGCGTGTAGATCACGCCATACAGCGTGATGCCGACAGCAAACCACCACAGCCAGTCCCAATAGAGCGATCCGTAAATATACATTGCCGCATTGATCGTGCCGAACACCACCGCATACAGGTCATTCGCCTCAAACATATTGTCATGCGGTTCATGATGGTCGCGGTGCCAGCCCCAGCCCCAGCCATGCATGACATATTTGTGCGCCCACCACGCGAACAGCTCCATCCCGATAAGGGACGACATCACAGTGAGGAAAATCTCGAGCCAGGTCATGCCGCTGCTTCCTTACGCCCCTTGGAGCCTTGCGCCAAGTCTACAGCACCGACGCCTGCTTTCTTTGCTCCGGGCAGTGCCCACCATGGCACTTGCGGCGCCCGGTGGTGCTCCAGATGATAGCCGAAATGGAAGCAGGTGATCAGGCTGATGAGTGGGTGAAAGTCATTGCTGCGCGCATTGTGCCGATCAGCAAAGGGCTTGTCCGCGGCCTGATGATGCGGGCGGAAAGTGCCGAAGTAGAACAGCTGGAGCGAGGAGAGCAGCGCCGGCGCGCCGTACAGGACGAAGATCTGCATGAAGTCGATGCCAAACACGAACAGATAAATGCCGACGACTGTGTGCACGAATATGAGCGAGAACCAGCCGAAATAACGCTTGAAGAAGGTCCAGTACCATTGGAGGAAGTTACCCGGATGCTCCTCATCAAAATCGGGATCACCCTTGTGGCCTGACAGCTTGTGATGGACGAAGTGAGCATCGCGCATGCGCTTCCACTTGAAGCCCGCATAGAGCATCAGCAGCGGCGCTCCGATCCACGCATTCACCCGCGGCCAGCCCGGCGCGAGCGTCCCGTGCATCGCATCGTGGCAGATGATGAACGTCCCCACGCTCAGCCAGATTTGGAGCAAGGCCAGCCCGAGCGCGTAGGGCAGGCTGTCCCATGTCAGCTCAAACACGAACATGCCGTAGAAGTGAATGCCCAGCCAACTCCCCGCCACCAGCGCCGCCAGCGACAGGCCGATCACCCGCTGGACCGGCTGGCTTGGGAGGGCATAACGTGTGCTCATATCAGGATAATACGCTTAGGGGCGCCGTTTGGGTGCGTATAGTGTCCACAAAAGCTATGGTGGTCGGCCCGATCATGAACCCCGGTCCACAAGCCTTATGCGCGGCTGGCCTTGAGAGATTTCGCTAATCCAGAGCCGCTCGTTCTGGGTGGTCGAAACATAAATGGGCAGTTGCGCTGCAAAGGTCGAAAAAACGTGAATTTCGGTCGGAATAGGATCAAGCAGATGGGATATGGTCAGCGCAGTGGGCCCGGACTTATCCTCAGCGCCTTTGATCGGCAGGTTGAGGCACGAATTCGTAAAGGCACGACGCGCGACAATTCCCCCGTCTCGCACCTCAAAGCGGTGGTGGCCGCCAAATGGAAAGGTATCGTGACTCGGCTGCGGGACGAGATAATAGACGTAAAGGCTACCATCCTCTTTGCCCGTGGGCATAACCACCGAATTGAAGCGCTTGTCTGAGCAGCGCTGCATCTTCTCTCCGCTCGGGAGTTTACCGGCGTAAGCCTTAGCAGCCTCCGCGGCGGTCAGAGCCCGCTCACCGGCCCCGTAGCGTCTTTTGGACTTGACCTTCTTGCCATTGTAGATGCCAGACCAGACCGCCTCATAGCCGCCTTCGACACGGCGGTAGAATACAACTTCGTGTCCGCTTTCCACTTCGTTGACAATCCAACCTGCGACACCGGCCTTGCGCGGATCCTTGATGGCCTTGAGCATTGCATCCGTGCCGTGCCACGCCGCCTGATCATACCGATAAATAGCCTCGCCCAGTTGGAGCGCGCGCGCAACGCCATCTGTTTCACTCTTTGAAGGATTTTGCGCGTTTGCGGGAGTAGCCAGAGCCCAAAGGCCAGCAGCAAAACCAATCAACCAAGTCTTGAATACCATGTGCGCCCTATCCTCTCCCAGCATCGCTTTAGAGGGATGAGACCATATTACTCACCGTCAGGAAAGAAGAATTCACGCAAATTTTCACCAATGCGCGCCGGGCGCAGAGTCTTCGCATCAATACAGCACCAGCTTGACTTGACCTCTGCCAAGACATCTTCGCCGCGTTTGATCACTGTGTGATAGAAAGCGCGCGCGCCATTGTAACGCTCCAACACTGTGCTGGCGATCACGTCATCCTCAAGGAAAGCAGGCTTGCGATAGGTGATCTCATGTTTGAGAGCGACCCACGCCTTGCTCGCCACCTCGTCTGCCGGGGCCATCTTCTGCCAGTGTTCCAGCACCGCATCCTGCACCCAGTTGAGGTAACGGGCATTGTTGACGTGCCCCATGAAATCAATGTCGTCAGGCACGACTTTGATCGGAAAACGGAATGGTGGAGACGATGGGTTTGCTGACATGAATGTAAGTTAGCGTGGTTGGCCCTAATATTCCATCACCAAATTGATCCAAATCAGCATCTATCTTGCCAGTCTTGCGCCAGAGCCGCTAATCGTGCGCACCACCACCGTTCAAAAGAGCAATCATGGCCAGCAAACCCCGCACGCTTTACGAGAAAATCTGGGACGCCCACGTGGTCGAAACCCGCGAAGATGGCACCTCGTTGATCTACATTGATCGCCATCTGGTGCATGAAGTGACGAGCCCGCAGGCCTTTGAGGCGCTGCGCATGGCCGGTCGCCCGGTGCGTCGGCCTGAATTGACGCTCGCCGTGCCCGATCACAACCTGCCGACGACCCCGCGCGTTGGACCGGATGGTGAACGCCTGCCCATCGCTGACCCGCAAAGCGCTGCGCAATTGGCGGCGCTGGAGCGAAACGCGCCTGACTTTGGCATCCGCTATATCGAGGCGACGGCGGCGGAGCAGGGCATTGTCCATGTCGTCGGCCCCGAACAGGGCTTTTCGCTACCCGGCACCACGATTGTCTGCGGCGACTCGCACACCGCCTGCCACGGAGGACTTGGCGCGCTCGCTTTCGGGATCGGGACGAGCGAGGTGGAGCACGTGCTCGCCACGCAGACGCTGCTGCTCCAGCAATCGAAAAGCATGGAAGTGCGGGTCAAAGGCACGCTCGGCCCCGGCATCTCGGCCAAGGACCTCATCCTGCATATCATCGGTGTGATCGGGGCGGCGGGCGGCACCGGCTACGTCATCGAGTATCGCGGGCCTGTGTTCGAGACGATGAGCGTCGAGGAACGCCTGACCGTCTGCAATATGAGCATCGAGGCGGGCGCGCGCGCTGGCCTGATCGCCCCGGATGAGACGGTGTTCCGTTATCTGAGGAACCGCCCGATGGCTCCCAAAGGCGAAGCATGGGACGCAGCGGTCGCCCACTGGCGCACCTTGTACAGCGATGAGGGCGCTGAATTCGCCAAATCGGTCACCATCAATGCTGCCGATGTCGCGCCGACCGTCACATGGGGTACCAGCCCGGAAGATGTGGTTGCCATCACCGGCAGCGTTCCAGCACCCGATAGCTTTGCCGATCTCGCCAAGCGCGAAGCGGCAGCCAAGAGCCTAGACTATATGGGCCTCACTCCCGGCACCGCGATGCGCGAGGTGCCGGTTGAGAGCATCTTTATCGGAAGTTGCACCAATAGCCGGATCGAAGACCTGCGCAGCGCGGCGCAAGTGCTCAAGGGCCGCACAAAGGCTGACAATGTGCGCTGGGCGATCGTGGTTCCGGGATCAGGCCTTGTGAAAGCGATGGCGGAGGAAGAGGGGCTGGACCGCATCTTTACGCAAGCCGGCTTTGAATGGCGCGAGCCGGGCTGTTCGGCCTGCCTCGGCATGAACCCTGACAAAGTGCCGCCGGGAGAGCGCTGCGCCTCCACCAGCAACCGCAACTTCGTCGGCCGCCAAGGGCCCGGCGCACGCACGCATCTGGTCTCACCTGCAATGGCAGCAGCAGCGGCGGTGACAGGTAAGCTGACAGATGTGCGGGAGTTGTGACGGATGGTTTGGCCCTTTAAGCGCAAAGAGACAACGGCTCTTGGAAAACTCTCTGGCGGTGAATGGCGTTGCTCCGGATGTGATCAGATACATACTGGCATGTTTGATCTCGCCGCGTTTGCACCCGATCCATGGCCGCACCCCGATGAGTACGAACCGAACTCATCTGTAAGGCTCACAGGGGATTTCTTGAGCGAGGATTTCTGCGTCATAGGAGGGGAACACTTCTTTGTTCGTTGCGTGCTTAAAGTGCCTGTCCACGGTCTTACCAACAAATTTGGTTATGGTTGCTGGGGATCACTGAAGCGCGAGAACTTCGAACTCTATCTGAAGCACTTCGATGATGGTTCACTTCCAGATGGAGCGCCATTCTGGAGTTGGTTGTGCAATCGCATAAAGCCATTTGAGGTATCAGAGCCACTGGGATGTCTAATGTATCCTCAACTCGACCGCCAGCGGCCTGTTTTAATGGTTGAGCATGCAGAGCATCCCGTGGCGATTGCGCAGGACGCCGGGATTTCGCCTGAGGCTCTCTTTCAAATCTACGCTGCAAACGGGCACGACATCGCTTAGTCTCTTGCCTTTCAAGCATCCTCTGCTCATGACAATTCCCATGACCGACGAAACCCCCGACAAAGAAGACAAGAAGACCTCCGCAGTCGCCATTGGTGCAGCGGCGATTGGTTCGGCTGCAATTGCTGCGGCGCTGCTTTATGCAGGGCGGCGCTTCCGCAAGAAGCCTGAGGACAAGGCAGCACCCGGCGATGTGCCTTCGGGCGAGCCTCCCGAAACCGACTGAGGCGAAGCTGACGTAGGCAAGGACGAGGATTCTTCTCATGGACAAACTCGCGCGCATTGACGGCACGGCCATTCCGTTCGGCCAGAAGAACGTCGATACCGATGTCATCATCCCGGCCAAATGGCTCAAGACGATCACTCGCGATGGCCTTGGCGAAGGGGCATTTGAGACAGTGCGCGAGGTGGAGGGGAATGTCTTTGACGATCCCGCTTACAAAGGCGCGCCGATCCTGATTGCGGGCGACAATTTCGGATGCGGGTCGAGCCGTGAACACGCTGCATGGGCCATCGGCGACCTTGGTATTCGCGCAGTGATCGCGCCTTCTTATTCCGACAT
>JBCBMN010000069.1:0-16117 GCA_039822745.1 Pseudomonadota bacterium
GGACCTGATCAAGGATGCAGATGTGCTTGTCGCCGCGTATGACGACGCCGGCGGCGTCACGGCGGACTTCAACCTCAACATGGTGCGCCGGATTAACCGACAGCTCAAAGGCACCATTCCGGTCGAGCATTTGCATCACGAAGCGCGCTGGAACGATGAACACGCCCGGGTCGAGATGCACTTGGTCGCTCAATGTGCGATGGAATTTTTTGTCGGGGGCAAAGGCTTTGCGATGGGTAAGGGCGAGACGATCCATACCGAAAACAGCCATAAGTTCAGTCGGCGGACCTCGAACATGCTGCTGCTTGCAGGGGGCTGGGAACCGCAAGCCCGGTGGCTCGACAGCGAAGAGCGCTTTTCCTTGATTCTGGCCGAAGCAAAGCCGCCGCGCACCGCTCCTTGAAACCTGAGCAGAGCGAGCGCGTTGGAAGCGCATGGACGAATTGCATAGCGAAATCGCGATAATCGGCGCAGGCATGGCGGGGCTGGCTTGTGCGAGCAAACTTGTTGCCCAAGGCCATGACGTGCGCGTGTTCGACAAAGGGCGAGGGCCGGGCGGACGCATGGCAGCGCGCCGGGTCGAGATTGCCGGAGAAACGGTCCGCTTCGATCATGGTGCGCAATATTTCACCGCCCGCGATCCGGCTTTCCGAAGCGTCGTTGCTGGATGGGAAGCGCAGGAAGCCGCTGCACGATGGCATGCGGCGGAGAAGTCGCAAGAGGATGCCGCCTGGGTCGGGGTGCCCGGCATGAACGGCCCGATCAAGGCTATGGCGGATGGGTTGGCGGCTGTGGAGCGAGAGGTGCTTTGGAGCACCCGCATTGAGGATTTGCGGCGTGAAGGAGAGCGCTGGCGGCTTGGTACGGGCGAGACTGTTTACACAGCGGACACCGTGTTGGTCGCGATCCCGGCGGAGCAGGCAAGCGAGCTGCTGAAGCCCTGCGCGCCGGACTATGCTGCGATTGCGGCGCAGGTGACTTCAGAGCCATGCTGGGCGGTCATGGTGGCCTTTGCGGATCGCTTGCCGATCACGCGCGATGCCTTTCGCGACAGCGCTGCGCCGATCTCATGGGCTGCGCGCAATTCGTCCAAGCCCGAGCGCGCGGGTGTGGAGAACTGGATCCTGCATGCCTCTCCCCAGCGCAGCCGGGAATTGCTCGATCTGCCCCGTGAAGAGGTTGGCCCGATCTTGCTGGCGGATTTCTTTGCTCAGATGCAGGTGGAGCCTGTGATCCCGATCCACACCGCGGCGCATCGTTGGCTCTATGCGCAACCGGCCAGCCTTGCAGGTGAGCCTGCTCTTTTCGATGCAGAGCTGAGAATCGGTATCGCCGGAGACTATCTCCACAGCCCGCGCGTGGAGGGAGCGTGGCTCTCCGGTTCGGCGCTTGCCAATCTAGTTTTGGCCTGACTGGTTCCGCTTTAGCTTTTTGGTCGTCGCCCGCCAGCCTCAAGGCACGCCTTCATACTTTGAAAGGGACGATAGTTCTTGGTTCGTGAGTAAAAGGTCCCACCTTTTGGGTGGCATATACCGCTCGTAGACATCTTCACTGGCGGTTCTTGATCAGAGTAAGTAAGTGCCTCAGAATTCAATCCGAGGCTAAGAGCGAAAGCGACCAAGATCTGAAATTTCATTGATATCCCTCAAGTCGCAGTACTTTGCCAAGATGGCTTCTGGGATATGCTATAACTGAGGTATCTTGGCAAACCACGCAAGCATATGGCTTGCTGCATGGTTTTAGATGCTTCTGCTGGAAAATGGCTGGGGTGGCAGGGATCGAACCTGCGAATGCCGGTACCAAAAACCGGTGCCTTACCACTTGGCTACACCCCAGCAGGAAGCCGCGCTCTATAACGCGCCTTTCGCAGATGTGAAGAGGGCAGGCGCGGGTTTTATCCCATGCCTGCCCTGATCAAAGTCTTTAAGGGCTTAGATGTTCCATTCCAGCTTCTTGCCTTCGAAATCGGCGGCTGAGGTTCGGATGAGCAGCTGCGAGGCTTCATCGCCCCATACCTTGTTAACGATCCGACCACGCTGAACGCCGGGGCGCTTGGCAATCTCACGTGCCCAGCGCGCTACGTTTTCGTATTCGTGGATCGAGAGGAACTTCTTCGCCTCACCATAGATCGCGCCTGCCACAAACGGGGCAAGCCACGGGAAGTTGGCGATGTCCGCGATCGTGTATTCATCGCCTGCCAGATATTGGGTTTTGGCCAGTTGCTGATCGACGACGTCGAAAATGCGCTTGGTCTCCATCGCATAGCGGTTGATCGCATATTCGAACTTTGCAGGTGCGTAATTGTAGAAGTGGCCAAAGCCGCCGCCGATGAACGGGCCGGTGCCAACCTGGAAAAATACCCAACTCATCACTTCTGCGCGGGCAGCAGGATCGGTCGGCAGGAACTCACCGAATTTTTCAGCGAGGTGGACGAGGATCGCGCCCGATTCGAACACGCGGAATGGTTTGTCACCGCTCTTGTCGAGCAGAGCCGGGATCTTCGAGTTAGGATTGATGTCGACAAAGCCGCTGATGAATTGCGTGCCGTCGCCGATATTTACGATCCAGGAATCGTATTCTGCGTCCGTGTGGCCGAGTTCGAGGAGTTCTTCGAACATGATCGTCGCTTTGACGCCGTTGGGCGTGGCGAGGCTGTAAAGCTGGAAAGGGTTGTCGCCCTGCGGCAGTTCCTTTTCCTCGCGCGCGCCAGCGGTTGGGCGGTTTATCGAGGCGAAATTGCCGCCTGATTCCTTGTCCCAGGTCCAGACTTCGGGGGGTGTGTAAACGTCATCAGCCATCGCAAATCTCTCCTCGCTTGGAAGGGGTTTTATTCGTCACTGTGAGTGTCAATTGGCCGATGGGACGGACAAGCGCAACCACTCAGTCAGCAGCAATCGCTGTTGGCCCTGAAAGGCGAGCTTTTCGCGGGACGCTTCCTTCGCATGGACTAAGCGGCTAGGGCGAGTGCGAGAATGCGAACTGGGACCTGAATGCGCAATGGCTGACACAACGCACCGCTTCTTTGACATGCATACGCAAGGCTTTGTGCGTGTGGCGACGTCAACGCCGCGCGCGCGCCCGGCAGATGTTGCTTACAACACGGCCGGTGTCATCGCAGAGGCCGAGCGCGCGCATGAGTGCCATGTCGATCTGCTGGTTTATCCCGAACTCACCTTGTCCTCCTACGCGATTGATGATCTGCATTTGCAGGCGGCTCTGCTGGACCGGGTTGAGCGCGGGATCGCCGAAGTGCTTGAAGCGAGTGCTGACCTGACGCCCGTGCTCGTCATCGGTGCGCCGCTGCGCCGCAATGGCAAAATCTACAATTGCGCGCTCGTGATTGCGGGGGGCGAAGTTCTGGGTGTGATCCCCAAAAGCTACCTGCCCAATTATCGCGAGTTCTATGAAAAGCGCTACTTCGCGCATGGCCGCGATTGTCAGGACATGTGGATCGGGGTTGCCGGCGAAGAAGTGCCGTTTGGGACCGACCTCGTCTTTGCCGCTGCCAACCTGCCCAACTTCACCTTTGGTGTTGAGATTTGCGAGGATTTCTGGGCGCCCAATCCGCCGGGCAATCTGGCCGCGCTGGCGGGGGCCAATATCCTGTGCAACCTGTCTGCCTCCCCGATTACGATCGGCCGGGCAGAAGATCGCCACCTGCACTGCCGCTCCAGCTCCGCGCGCGCCATGTGCGCCTATGTCTATTCGGCGAGCGGCCATGGGGAAAGCACCACCGATCTCTCCTGGGACGGGCAGGGTGTGATCTATGAGCTGGGCGGGCTGCTGGCTGAAAGCGAGCGTTTCGATCTTGAGCCAGAGCTGTGCATCACGGATATCGACACAGACCGGATCGCGCTGGAGCGGATGCGCAACGGCACGTTCAACGACGCGGCCGAAGCGCATGGCAGGCCTGAGGACACGTTCCGCCGGGTGGTGTTTGAGCATGGCTATGCTGAAGGCGATATCGGCCTGATGCGTCCCGTTCGGCGGTTCCCCTTCGTGCCCAATGATCCCAAGTCGCTGGACGAGGATTGCTACGAGGCTTTCAACATTCAGGTCGATGCGCTGATGCGCCGGATGCAGGCGACCAGTCCCAAATCGCTTGTCATCGGGATTTCCGGTGGGCTGGATTCCACCCATGCCCTGATTGTGGCGGCCAAAGCGTGCGACCGGCTGGGCCTGCCGCGCACCACCATCCGCGGCTACACCATGCCCGGCTTTGCGACCTCTGAGGGAACCAAGTCGAACGCTTGGAAGCTGATGGAAGCCTTTGGCATCACAGCCGAGGAAATCGACATCAAGCCGGCTGCCGAGCGGATGCTGACCGATATGGGCCACCCTTTCAGCAAGGGTGAGCCAGTTTACGATGTGACGTTCGAGAATGTGCAGGCGGGGCTGCGCACCGATTACCTCTTCCGCCTTGCAGGCCAGCATTCCGGCTTTGTGATCGGCACTGGCGATCTGTCCGAGCTCGCCTTGGGCTGGTGCACGTATGGCGTGGGCGACCACATGAGCCATTACGGCGTCAATTCAGGCGTGCCCAAGACACTGATCCGATACCTCATCCGCTGGACTGTCGAGACCGAGCAGTTCTCCGCTGAATGCGGCGCAATCCTGATGAGTGTGTACGACACTGTCATCTCGCCCGAACTCGTGCCTGCAGGCGAAGACGGCGCGATCCAGGATACCGAAGCGCATATCGGGCCGTATGAGCTCAACGATTTCTTCCTCCACCACACGATCCGCGTCGGGCAACGGCCGGGCAAGATCGCGTTCCTCGCATGGCATGCATGGAAAGATGCGAAGGCTGGCCTGTGGCCCGCTGGCTTCCCTGACGCGCGCAAGAATGAATATGATCTGGCAACGATTGCGGATTGGCTGGAGAAATTCGCCAAGCGCTTCTTTGGGTTCTCGCAGTTCAAGCGCAGCGCTTTGCCGAACGGGCCGAAGGTCAGCTCGATGGGGGCACTCTCTCCGCGCGGCGACTGGCGCGCGCCGAGCGATGCTGTGCCCGATCTGTGGGTGGAAGACCTGCGCGATAGCCTTCCGCCGCTTGACTAACCCGACATGTGAAAGCCGGACCCGCAGGATTGCGCGCCCGGCTCTCAAAGTGGCTAATGTGATGGCTTAGTCGCGGGTCAGCGCCAAACGACCTGCGCCGAAGGCTGCGACCTGGAACATGCCGCCTGCAATGGCGAGGTTCTTCAGAAAGCTGGTGAACTGCATCTGGTCCGCAAAATCCGCGTGAAAGATAACGGCACAGGCAATGCTGAACAGGCCGAGCACCGCTGCAACAGAACGGGTTTTGAAACCAACAGCCAGCAACAGGCCTCCGCCAATTTCCAGAGCGATCGTCGCGTAATAGATCGCTTCGGCGAAAGGCATGCCGGTGCTGGCGATGTAGCCGATAGTGCCTTCAGCTGCGCCAAGTTTTCCGATGCCCGCAAGGATGAAGAGCGCAGCGAGCAGCAGGCGGCCACCCAGTGCAAGCGCATCCTGAGCGCCGATGGCAGGTGTTTCTGGGGCCCGGGCGGTGTCTTGAGCAATCGTGTTCATCTGATTTCTCCTGGAAAGTGAGGGAAAGGGAGTTACGCGGTGACCGAGGAGGCTTTCTCGATGGCGGCGGCAATCTTGGCCTCTGCGTCCGCGCCCATAATGCCGTCAGCGGCGATGACCTCGACATCGGCAATGCCCAGAAAACCGAGGAAAAAGGTCAACCAGCTCGACATGAAGTCAAAGTCTGCACCAATCGGCGTGCCGCCGGAGGCCGCGGTGATGTAAGCCTTTTTGCCTTCGAGCAGGCCCACCGGGCCGTTCTCGGTATATTTGAAAGTCGTGCCAGCGCGCGCCACCAGATCAGCCCACGCCTTGACGACGGCGGGCACACCGAAATTGTAGATCGGGGTCGCAAACACGATCGTATCGGCCGCTTGCAGCTCAGCAATCAGCGTGTCGGCGATGGCCGCAAGTTCCGCCTGTTCGGGTGTGCGATCCGCAGCGGGAGTGAGATTGGCTTCGAAGCGGGCCGCGCTCACAAACGGTATGTCGTTCAAAGACAGATCGCGTGTGGTGATTGTGGTGTTGTCATCGGCGAGAGAGCCAAGCAGGGCTTTGCCGATCTGGTTAGAGACGCTTTCATCGCCACGAATGCTGGCGGTGAGGTAGAGGATATTGGACATGGATTGTATCCTAAAAGGGGGCTGATGGGGGACTGAAAGCAACTGAGCCGGCCGAGTGAGGGCTCGGCCGGCTCTTGCGAGGTTAGGCTGCGTCCACCAGGATAACTTCGCTGTCCTGAAGCGCAGTGATGGTGACAGTGTCTTTTTGCGTGATCGCCACACCGTCGCGGGCTCGGGCGGTCACATCCTCGATCTGGACCTCCCCGGTGGCGGGGACGAGATAGAGGTGACGATCAGCGGAGGAGACATCATAGGTGATGCTCTCACCGGCTTTGATCGTGGCACCCAACACTTTGGCATCAGTGCGGATCGGCAGCGCGTCATCATTGGCAGCCGTGCTGGTGCCTCCGCTGGCGCCTCCACGGGCAAGGGTCACGAACTGGCCTGCACGATCACCTTTGGGGAATTGTTTGGCTCCCCAGCTGGGCTGACCGCCGCGCTCATCAGGGATGATCCAGATCTGGAAGATCTGCGTGTCCTCATCCTCGCGGTTGTATTCCGAGTGAGCGATGCCGCTGCCAGCGCTCATCACCTGCACGTCACCCGCTTCGGTGCGGCCTTCATTGCCCTGATTGTCGCGGTGCGTGATCGCGCCTTTGCGGACATAGGTGATAATCTCCATGTCGTTGTGCGGGTGGGTTGGAAAACCGGTGCCCGGAGCGATCGTGTCGTCATTCCAGACGCGCAGGGCTCCCCAGTGCACGCGGGCGGGATCATGATAGCCAGCGAATGAGAAGTGGTGATGCGCATCGAGCCATCCGTGATTGGCTGAGCCAAGGCTTTCAAAGGGACGAAGTTCGATCATGGTCTTTCTCCTGTTTGAGCGAGGCGTCGTATGGTGGCTGCCTCGCTTCGTTGAGAGGGAGATAGGCTAGGTCGCGTGAATGGATAAGTGCGATAAAATTTGCAAAAATGTTCGGAATATTCGAACAAATGGGAATGAAACTCGGTGATCCCTCGCTTGATCAGCTCCGCATCTTTCTGGAGGTGGTGGAGCATGGCAGCTTTGGCGGCGCTGCACGGTCAATGGGGCGCGCAGTCTCAGCCATCAGCTACGGCATTGCCCAATTGGAGCTGCAATTGGCGGTCACCCTGTTTGAGCGCGAAGGCTCCCGTAAACCGGTGCTCACAGAGGCCGGGGAGGGCCTGCTTGCCGAAGCGCGCGGCGTGGCGGACAGCGTCGATGCACTGCTCGCCAAGACGCAGAGCTTGCATGCCGGATTGGAATCGAGCCTAGGTCTGGTCGTCGATGTGATGGTGCCCGGCGAGGCTACGGCGCGGGTCCTGCGCGAGTTTCGCAAAGTCTTTCCCACCGTCGCCTTGACGCTCAACATCGAAGGGCTGGGTGCGGTGGCAGAGTGCTTGCTCGATGACAGAGCGGAACTCGCAATCGGAGGCCCGGTGATTGGCAATCACCCCTCGCTGGAACGACAGGCCTTGGGAGAGATCGACCTTATTCCCGTCGCAGCGCCTGACCACGCGCTCGCAATCGCCGCTGCGCAAGGGGGCGTAGCACCGGGCCTTTCGCGCCAGCATTTGCAGCTTGTCCTCGCCGATCGTTCGGATCTTACCGAGGGGCGCGAGTTTTCGGTGCTGAGTCCGCTGACTTGGCGGCTGGGCGATCTGGGCGCGAAGCATTCCTTGCTCAAGGAGGGGCTGGGATGGGGCAATATGCCGCGCGAGATGGTGGCCAGTGACCTTGCCGAAGGTCGCCTAGTGGAGCTTGATCTGCCTGAGAAGCCTGGGGACCACTACACGCTCAACGCGCTCTGGCGGCGGGATACAAAGCTTGGTCCTGCGACCAGTTGGCTGATCGATGCATTTCAAGAAAGGCTGCGCCGCGATTGAGCTTAGAGCGGACGCTTCATGCCCCGCGTAGCCAAGCCAGAGCGGCGTCTCGATCTTCAAAGACTTCGACATTCCGGCCTTCGCTTACGCGCTTGTATTGCATTTTGAGAATGGTGGAGTTGATCACAATCGCTGTCTTCTCAATCCCGTTTTGTTCAGCCTGCTCAAGGATTTGAGCCATCCTCTCGCCAATCTCGCGGGTCTGCGTGACGTAATCGGTCAGGTCGCCAAAAGCGCGCAGCTTCTTCACTTTTTGCAGAACAGGGCCCACCGTTTTGGTCACCTCGGCAAGGAAAGAGTCCATGCTTTGGGCGTCAAACAGTCCGCTGGTGGCAAAGTGAAGCTCATTGTGCACCGGGTCGAAGCGGACCGAAAAACTGGGGGCGAGGTCTTCCATCATATGCTCCTCAGCCAGCGGCGTGCGCTGGGCTCGTCGTCGAAAAACTGCGCATCAAGGCCTTCTGCGATCCGCCGATATTGGAGCTTCACCAATGGTGGTGGAGATACGACTGCAAACTTGACCAGTCCATTGCGGCTGGCTTGCAGCAGACTTGCTCGGATAGCGTCAGCCGTTTCGCGATTCTGCGGCACGAAATCCGCCAGATTTCCAAGTGCTACGAAGGGTGTTTTGGTGCGGATGAAGGGCATAGCCGTCCGCGCCAAATCCTGAAGGAACGCATCCATCTCATCGCGCGTCCAGAACCCCGCAATCGCAAAGTACAGCTCTTTATGCGTGGTGTCCGCATGGAGCGAGGATGAGGGCGCCAGAGAAGCCATTCCCGACGTTTATCCCCCCATACCCTAGCGTCAGGTTAAGGCCTTTCAGCGCAGAAACGCGCGCAATACGTCGGTTCAATCGCTTGCGCGCAGCCAGTTGATCGCGTCCGCCTTGTTCTCGAAGACCTCGATATTTATGCCTTCGTTGAGCCGCATAAATTGCATCCTTGCGAGCACGTTGTCGGATATGATGGCCGACTTGACCACACCCAGCTTCGCGCTCTCCAAGATCACCACGCGCATTGCGTCCGAGACCTCGCGAACTTGTGTGACGAAGCCGCGCAGATCGCCCAGCGAGTAAATCTTGGCCTCGCGATCCAGCAGCGGTTTCGACTTCGACAAAAGCTCACGCTGAAATTCCAGCATGGTGGGCATGTCCCACAGACCGCTCGCAGTATAGTGGACTTCGCTGCGATCAAGATCGGCGGAGACTGCAAAAGTGGGGGCCAGCGTTTCCATAATGACGTCAGCTACTCAAACAGCGTAAACATTGGCCTAAAGCGAAGCCGAAGTGGGCGAAGTTTTCGGAATGTTTGGCCCGAAAAAGACTGTCTCATCCCCCCGCTTCCACGGCGTGAATTTCGGGATAATCGCTGAGAACAGGTCAGAGCCCAGATGTCCCTCCAGCCACGGTGCCAGTGCAGGTAGGTCCTGCGCGTCAAACCATGCGCGATCATGATTGGCGAATTGCCGGATGAAGGGGAACAGCGCGATATCGGCGAGTGTCCGCGTGGGCCCACAAAGCTGTGCGCTGTCAGCCAGTCGCGCATCCCACTCTTTCAAGATCGCCAGTCCCTGCGCCCGATGATCGACTGCTCCATGATCCGCCTCATGCGTGTAGCGGCTGGGATATTTGTAGCGATCGAGGTGATGCTTGAACGGCCCGTCTGCTTGCTCAAGCAGCACGGCATCATCGCCGGAAAGCCAGCCCTCAGGATCACTGCGC
Organism: Pseudomonadota bacterium; assembly: GCA_039822745.1. Taxonomy (GTDB): domain Bacteria; phylum Pseudomonadota; class Alphaproteobacteria; order Sphingomonadales; family Sphingomonadaceae; genus Erythrobacter. Next base: position 9,751 of record JBCBMN010000069.1, read on the forward strand.
CCCAGCGCCCAGCGCATGATCGCGAGGCTCTCTTCGATCACTGTCCCGTCGGCAAGGACCAGCACCGGGACCGTCGCCTTGGGCGAGGCTTCGATCAGTTCGTCGGGCTTGTTCGCCAGCTTCACTTCGCGCAGCTCAACCGTGATCCCGGCGATCCACAGAGCCATGCGCGCGCGCATCGCATAGGGGCAGCGACGGAAGGAATAGAGGATGGGCAAGTCGCTCATTCGCCATCCTCCCCCGCCTGATCGCCAAGATGCTCGCCAAGATGCCCGCCAATATGCGCAAAGCCCCGCTCCTGCGCCAACCTTTCCTGCCGTTGCCGCTCGGCATAGCGAGCGCGCTGCTCTGGTGTGCGCTCGCCGATGCAATAGGGGCAGCTTATTCCTTCGACATAATCGGGTGACAGCATATCGCGCTCAGTGATCGGACGCCTGCACGCACGGCACAGCGAATAGTCACCCTGTTCCAGCCCGTGTTTGACCGTCACTCGCTCATCAAAAACGAAGCAATCGCCGCGCCACTTGCTCTCAGCCTCCGGCACGGTTTCGAGATAGCGCAGGATGCCGCCCTTGAGGTGATAGACATCCTCCACCCCTTCAGAGCGCAGGAAGCTGGTCGATTTCTCGCAGCGAATGCCTCCAGTGCAGAACATCGCCACCCGCTTCTTGCCGCTGAGCAGTTCTTCGCGGTGCTCGCGGAACCAGGTGGGAAATTCGCGAAAGCTGGAGGTGTGCGGATCGGTCGCGCCTTCAAAGGTGCCCACAGCGACCTCGTAATCATTGCGCGTGTCGATCACGATTGTGTCGGGGTCTGCGATCAGCGCGTTCCAGTCCTGCGGCTCGACATAGCGGCCGACGCTGGCGCGCGGATCAATGCCCGGCTCGCCCATGGTCACGATCTCGCGCTTCAGCCGCACTTTCATCCGGTGAAAGGGAGCCTCGCTGGCGGCCGAGTATTTCACATCGGTCTCCGCGCAATCGGGTAGCGCGCGGATATAGTCGACGACCGTGGCAATCCCTTCTGCCGAGCCAGCAATCGTGCCGTTGATCCCTTCTGCGGCGAGCAGGATTGTGCCCTTGACCCCCGCTTCTTCGCAAATCGCCAGCAACGGTTCCTTCAACGCCTCGTGATCGTCGAAGGGCGTAAAGCGATAAAGCGCGGCGACTTGGAAGGGATCAGTTGCAACCATAGGCCTCGATCAAACCCGCATCACCCAGCCATGGGTGTCTTCAACGCGGCCTTGTTGGATACCGACCAGCTTTTCGCGCATCTTGTGTGCCATCTGGCCGATGCCGCCTGTGCCGATCGTGAACTCGCCATCGGGGGAGGCGACCGTACCAACGGGGGTGACCACCGCCGCCGTGCCGCAAGCGAGCGTCTCCAGCAGTTCGCCGCTTTCTGCCTCTTCGCGCCATTGCTGGATCGAATAGGGCTCCTCGCGTACCTCAAGTCCCTCTTCGCGCAGCAGTGTGATCAGGCTCTCGCGCGTAATGCCTGGCAGGATCGTGCCGGTCAGCGGCGGGGTGATGACGCTGCCATCTTTGCGGACATAGAACAGGTTCATGCCGCCCAGCTCTTCGACCCACTTGTTCTCAACTGCGTCGAGGAAGACCACTTGGTCACACCCTTGCGCAATGGCTTGCGCTTGCGGGACGAGGCTGGCGGCGTAATTCCCGCCGGTCTTGGCAGCGCCCGTGCCGCCGGGGGCTGCCCGGACATAGCCTTGCGCGACCCAGATTTTGACCGGGTTGACGCCGCCTTTGAAGTAATTGCCGGCCGAGTTCAGGATCACCATGAACTTGTATTGCTTGGCCGGGCGCACGCCCAGGAATGCTTCGGAAGCGAACATGAATGGCCGGATGTAGAGCGAGCCGCCGTCAACATCGGGCATCCAGTTGGCGTCGGCGGTCACGGCCTGCTTGACCGCTTCGAGAAACAGCTCTTCGGGCAATTCGGGCATGGCCATGCGCCGCGCGCTGGCATTGAAGCGGGCCGCGTTCGCTTGCGGTCGGAACATGGCAAGTCCGCCATCGGCATGGGCAAAGGCCTTCATACCTTCGAAAATTTCCTGCGCGTAGTGCAGCACGCTCGCTGCGGGGTCCAAGCTGATAGGCCCACGCGGTCCAAGCGTTGCCGTGTGCCAGCCGCCCTTCGCCTCATCATAGTCAATCGTGACCATGTGATCGGTGAAGGTGGTGCCAAAGCCGGGGTCTTTGATGGCCTCCAGACGCACTTCGTCCGGGGTCGGCGCGGGGTTGTGAAGATGCTCGAATTTCATGGCTCAGCGATTAGTCCCCCGCTTGGGCAAGGGCAAGCGGTGTGTGAGCATGGTCCTTGTAGGTTTACAAGGGGTCGAAGTTGACACTTTTCCAACATGGTTTCGCTTGCGCTCGCTCTTTCAAAGCGCGCGTTTTGGGAAAGGGCGAGGGAGTGTGCATGGCTGCCTGAACAATGGCGGGCCGGTGCTGAGTAGGAAAGCGTTTCAGCCCGAGCATCAGGGGCTCTGGTGGGGAATTGGCGGTGCGTGCGGGGCTTTTGGGGGAGGGTGCAAATGTAAAGGGCAGCTCCGCCCGTCGGGGAACTGCCCTTTGCATGGTCAGCGGCCGGAAGTGCCGCTCACAAAGCCTTACTCGGCAAGGAGAGTTACCGAATATGCTCCGTAGGGATCTTCACCGACCTCGCTACTGAACCATGAGACATCGGATCACCTCCTTTCGCGCTGTTAAGCCAAGACCCTCTTCCTATCACCGGGGGGCCGAGCCTTGCGTGTACCGCTGGCCTGACGCTGTTTTGAATCATGCTGGCCGCGCACACAAGACTTGTATTTTTCTTTTCCCACGTCAGAATAGGACTTCGCGGTTCAAAGTTCCTTGCAGCAGCACCCTAGGAAAGTCCTTGGGTGCTTTTTTATTACCGGAATGTGCGCGCTGCTCCTGTGCGCAAGACTGTGGATATTAACTAAGGAATCAGGTGGATAACCCTGAGGAAAAGTGGGGTATAATTGGGGTAAAAGGTGCGGAAAGGCGCTTTCTCACTGGGCTCACCAACGCTCGCACCGCAGCCACCGGCTATCGGGGGCAACGCCGAACGTCTTGGAGCAAGATGGGGTTGGAAGGCCGACCCAGAGAGCGGATGGTCCCGGTCACACCGCAAAAAACTTCAGCGGCAATCCTCGACCACGCGGCTGAACTCGGTCCATGCGGGCACGTAGAGCGTTTCTTCGCCTTCCAGCCCGACGACAAAGCGTCCCTTGGTGATCGCCATTGCATCAAGCAGCGGATCATTGGGATCAAGGTTGGCTGCGATAAAGTCATACCCCTCAACCTTGCCCGCGACCAATTGCCGTGTCGTCGTCTCGGTCTGGATGATCATGGTCAGCGGACCCTGCGCAGTGGAGGCGCGGGCAAGACTGACGATTTTAAGCTGCTTGTCACAGCGCACCACAAAGGGATGCATCGGATTGGGAATGCCGAACAGGCCAAGGCTCTCGGCCGGCTCATCCTCATACTCCCATGTCCCCGGCGTTTGCGGCGCGTCGAGGTAATTTTCGAAAGCGGCCTCCACCTCGATTGCAGGCGGATCGCTCTCCTGCGCGCAGGCGGAGACAGACAGCGCCGCGACCATCGGCATCAGCGCAAGGCCTGCCAGTGTCTGGGTGAGGGTGGGGGCCAGAGTGGGAGCAAGTGCTTTCATGCCATTACAATGCGCGCTAACGGCTTTCGCGTCCATGACTAAGTCCACGAAATCCTCTGCCAAACTGCGTGCGGACCAATTGCTGGTGGAGCGCGGCCTTGCTGAAAGCCGCACGCGCGCGCAGGCGCTGATCATGGCAGGCACGGTGTTTGTGGGAGAGACCAAGCTCGACAAGCCCGGCCAGCAAATTGCGAGCGATGCCGCCATCGAAGTGCGCGGGCGCGACCATCCCTGGGTCAGCCGCGGCGGGATCAAGCTGGCGCATGCGCTGGAGCACTTTGCCATCGATGTGGCGGGCGCGGTGGCGATGGACATTGGCAGCTCAACCGGCGGCTTTACCGATGTCTTGCTGCAAGGCGGCGCTAGCCATGTCTTTGCGGTCGATAGCGGCACCAATCAGCTCGCCTGGAAGCTGCGCGATGATGCGCGGGTCACCGTGCTGGAGCAGACCAGCGCACGCATTCTGACACCTGATCTCATCAACCGGCCCTGCAATCTGGTGGTGTGCGATGCGAGTTTTATCAGCCTTGCCAAAGTCCTCGACGTGCCGCTCGCGCTCGCCGCGCCCGAATGCCGCCTGGTCGCGCTGATCAAACCGCAATTCGAAGTCGCCAAGGGGGAAGTCGGCAAAGGCGGCGTTGTGCGCGACAGCGCGCTCCACCAGCGGGTCTGCGACGAAGTTCGTCAATGGCTGAAGGGACTTGGCTGGGACATCGAAGGTATCATCGAAAGTCCCATCACCGGACCAAAGGGCAATGTGGAGTTCCTGGTGAGCGCAGTGCGGGGATAGGGTGGCTTAAGGCAAGCGGAGCTGCGGATTGCATCTGCCATTTGCCTCCCTTCCCGATGCAATTCTGGTTTGATCAGTCCTGCTTTGGCAAGGGTTGAGTGTTATGCGCCGTCTGCCAGTCACGCCTATTTGTTCAACAGTCCGCGCGGATTTGTGTGGCCGCTGGCCTTAATTGCCGGTCGGCGGATCCTGCTTGATCGTTTCTTGGGCTTCCATGGTCACAATCGGTTGAGTGTCAGGCGTTTTTTCCAGCGAGAACCCTTTAGCCTCGCGCTTATAGTCGGTCACATCGCCGACATAGACCGGGATCGAATAGGCTCGATATGCTGGCGACTTCCTTTCACCCTGTACCGTTGCGATAATCCCAATATAGAAGCGCCCTTCTTCCGGTGCTTCAAACTGCAAATCCCAAGTATGGGAATCGCCCGCAGCAAGGTTGATTGAGGTTCCGGTGGATTGAAGGATCCGTATGCCTTCGTTTTTGACCACTTTGATGTCCAACGCGCCCGCCGTGTAGGGTTCTTCGATCGTAACTCTTACGATTTGTGCCCCCCCAACGATGGGGTTGACCACGAATTCGTGAGATAGTCCGATATTGCCGCCGGGCTTTACAGTCGCAGCCTGACCAGCGTGGTTGTGCTCTGAATGAGCGAGTTTGTCGTGGGCATCAGCGCATGCGGTGAGTGACAAGGCGCAAGCCAAAGAAATTAGGGCATTTTTTCGCATCTTGGGCCTCAATTAGCTTGAAACAGTAAAGGCATAGCATGAATCGCCATTTGGACCGCCCGCACCGGGCGCGGGGGAATCCAAATTGCGGAAGTCGTAGGCATCTATGAAATACTCACCGGCGCCAAATTGTTGGACCAGTTGTTCGGTGCTGTCGGTGGTCAGGCTTTCGCTTCGTGCGACGACCACTCCCTGTCTATAGACTATGAAGTCTGGATCGCGGTTTGTGTCTCCTGACACCCGCGCCATAGTGAATGTGTAATTCTGAGTGGAGCTTAGGGACAGACGCAGCAAAGCCCGGTTGCCCAGCGCGTTGAATGTACCCTCGTCATCAGTTGAACAGACTTCAACGGCTGCGCCGTTCACGGTGACTGTTTTGATTACGGGGAGGCTGCCCGCAACGCCGCCGCTATTGGTCTCGCCTGTTCCGAGCGGTCCTGTACCGTTGATGTCTTCTGAACGCACCAGAGCGTCAAGCGCAGCTGGGTCAACTGCACCTTGCGCACGGATCGCATCCAGGATTGAGAAGATAGTCGCGGGTGCGCCTTCGTTGACGTAAGCGTCGCTGGTTAGCGCGCGGTGCAATACGCCAAGCCCGCCCGTTACCTGGTCGGCCCCGTCATCATCGCTATCGACAATATCGAACAGGATGGACTGGACTGAAATCTCGCTGAACCAGCCGGGGTCGTCTGCGATTGTATTGCTTTCGATGTTAGAGCCAAAATCGTTTGCGGCTGTCTGGCCGAAGCTGTCCCGATAGACCGGATCGCCCAGGATGATCGCGGAAAACGCATTGGCGTATCCTTCGCTCAATGCGACCCTTGGATCGATCCGGGTTCCAAGAACATGGCGCCCGCCAAGCGAGTCTGTGCGGGCTAACGCAGCTTCGACATAATGGCCAAATTCATGAGCAATGACGTGGCTGTCGAATTCGTCTGTATCAACATTCTCATCACCCAAAACCAGAAGCGTCGGAGTGCCATTGATTGTGGTGAAAGAAGTCGTTCCGATTTCGCCATTGGCCACATCGCCCCCTGCTGGAACGTTGTTGACGCTCCAATATATCTGGCCTGCAGGAAAAGCGGTGTTGGCGGTCACATCACTTATCGCAAGAATGGAATCCAGAACCGTATCGAGAATGGCGAAAGGAGCCGC